>CAXGVD010000142.1:0-6461 GCA_964012695.1 uncultured Opitutia bacterium | reverse complement strand
TCCCTTCAACGCCGTGGGCCGTCGCACCACCTCCAACGTGCCCTCGCAGTCGCTCATTCTCATGAATGACCCCTTCGTACTCGGCCAAGCCGACCTATGGGCCAAACGCCTACGCGGGCAAACCTCGGACTCCGAAACCCGCGTCCGTAGCCTCTACAAAGCTGCCTTCGCTCGTTCCCCCAGCCCCGTCGAGGTAGAGGCGTCCCTTGGCTTCCTTGCCTCCCAGGCCAAGCTCCACAACGTTCCCGAAGACCACGACCTCCCTTGGCGAGACCTCGTTCACGCCGTCATCAACGCCAAGGAGTTCATTTTCCTCAACTAAACCGCGTTTTTGCGCCGCTAGTTAAACTCAAGGGCATTCAATGAATCACCACTGCCGCCGTTACCGGACCGCGCCCATCTCACGCCGGGACATGCTCCGTTCCTGTTCCATGGGTTTCGGAGCCGTCGCCGCCACCACTCTGCTTCGCGACCCCGCTTTCGCCGGGCTCGATTCCGCCGGCAAGGACCGTCATCAAGCCTTTGACCCCCTTCGGCCGCGCCAAGGACACCATGCCGCCAAAGCCCGCAGTGTCATTTTCCTCTACATGGACGGGGGCGTCTCCCACGTCGATTCCTTCGACCCCAAGCCCATGCTGAACAAGCACAACGGCGAGGACCCCCGCAAGCTGATGGACGTGAGACCCACCCAGTTCAACAGCATCGGCAAGGTGCTCGCCAGCCCGTGGCCCTTCAAGAACTACGGCAAAAGCGGCCTGCCCGTGAGCGACCTCTTCCCCCACGTCGGCAAGCATGCGGACGACCTCTGCGTCATCCGTTCTATGACCTCCGAGTTTTCCGAGCACACCAACGCCAACTATTTCCTCCACACAGGCTCCGGGCTTCAAGGCCGCCCCAGCATGGGAGCCTGGACGGGCTACGGACTCGGCAGTGAAAACCAAGACCTGCCTGGTTTCGTGGTCGTGAACGGCGGGCTTATCCCCCCTGGTGGCCTAGACAACTTCAACGCCGGATTCCTCCCCGCCGCCTACCAAGGCAGCGTCTTCAACTCTTCCGACCCACCTGTGTCCAACGTTCGCCGGACGGACCCCAGCGAGGCTCATCAGCGGGCCAAGCTTGACCTTATGCGCCGACTGGACGCCGAAAACTTGAAGCGCGCCGGCTCGCACGACGCCTTGGAGTCGGCCATCGCCAACCACGAACTGGCCGTCCGCATGCAACTGGCCGTGCCCGAACTGGCCGACCTCTCGGGCGAACCCGAATACCTAAAGGAGGCCTACGGCTTCAACCACTCCTGGAAAGGTACCAAGACCTTCGCCCGCAGCTGTATGACCGCCCGCCGCCTCGTGGAACGCGGCGTTCGCTTCGTGGAACTCACCTGTCCGGGCGGCTCCGGAGACCGCTGGGACCAGCACGGCAAGCTCCGCGATGGCCACTCCAAGAACGCCCGCAGCGTGGACCAACCTATCGGCGCCCTCCTCGAAGACCTCAAGCAAAGGGGGTTGCTGGAGACTACACTCGTGGTCTGGACGGGCGAATTCGGGCGCACGCCATTCGCTCAAGGCGGGGACGGACGCGACCACCACCCTTGGGGGTTCTCTCTCTGGATGGCAGGCGGCGGCGTGAAGGGCGGGATCACCTATGGGGCCACCGACGAATTCGGCTACCACGCCGTCGAGAACAGGCTGGAGATCCATGACCTTCACGCCACCATGCTCCACCTTCTCGGCGTCGATCACGAACGTTCCACCTTCCGTTACAGCGGTCGAGACATGCGCTTGACCGACGTTCACGGACACGTCATACGATCCATACTCGCTTGAGGCGCAGCACCCTTGTCTTCAAGCAACACGCCATGGAAACTACACCAGACTCCGACGACCTCCAAACCTTCGCCGAGGAGGAGATCGAGGGGGCTGAGCAAGCTGAGGATGAGGGTCAAGTGACCTACGCAGCTCCCATCGAAACCGCGTTCAGCAAATACCTTCGCGAGTATCGCCTGTTCAACAGTCTGCTGATCGCCCTCTTCTCGATCACTCTGCTTCTCGTCCTTTTGTGGGGGCTGATCGTCTATGTTGAGCCCGACGGCGAGGGAACCGCCGACTTCGCCGATGCTGGAAAGGCGCCGCCACAGCAGAAGCAGAAACAGCAGAAAGTCCAATTGATGCAACGGCAGAAGCAAAGCAAGCCTCCCGCCGCCTTCAAGTTTCAGGCCAAGGCCATTTCGGACATTCCCGTTCCGGACCTCGACGTCAAGGTGACCGAAATCAACCCCTCCGTTTCCCTCAGCCCAATCGGAAACGTGGGGGACGTGAGTGTGGCCGTGGACATGTCCGCCCTCAACAAGGCCTTTGCCTCCAACTTCATGGGAGTCAAGACTCAGGCCAACAAAATTTGCTTCATCATAGATTACTCCGCTTCCATGCGCGGTCGAGACATTGTCATGCGTGACGAGCTCACCGCCGCCATTGAGAAATTACCAGCGGTTGGGTCCGTTTGCGTCATGTTCTTTTCCGGGCCGACTTGGCTCGCTGGTGAAGATGCCCACGCCCTTCACAAGAATTGGGCGGGTACCAACGGCGCCGGATGGGCTCCCAAGGAGGGATTCACCCCCACCAAGCCAAAGTGGATACCTGTTACACCTCGTACCAAAAAGGCTTTGACTGATGCGGTTTGGTCAACTCCTCTGACTTTTGGCACGGTATGGAATAATTCCTTCGAATGGGCATTCAACCTGAACCCGAAACCTGACGTCATCTACTTTATGACTGATGGTAATGCCAACAAGAGCCTTCAAGGGATGGAAATCATCCAGTCCAAGAAAGGAAGAACCAAGATTTATACAATTGGTTACGGCGCACCGGCTAATGCTAAGAAGCCCTTGGAGGAAATAGCCGCCATGACCGGAGCCAAAAGCAAGTTTGTCGAGATGGACGAGATTCGAGCTATGGAAGCCAAGATACCCAAGGAAAGAAAAGCTATGGCAGGACAGGTCAAGAAAAAGGGCTGATCTCTTTCTTTCGCGAACTTATTCTGTACTTAGTCTATTTTAGGAACCTTCACAGTTTCTTGGAGGCCGTTAAATTATTTGTAACATTTGCCTGATTTAGGCTAATGTAATCTCAGATAACTCTTCTAGGTATTCATTTGCGTTCTGCGATGAGCCTCTTTCCTTTGACTTCTTCCTCTTTGCTCGGGCTTGCTTTCGTTAAAGCAAGCCTTGTTGGACTTGTCTTCTGTTTCCTATCCTATTCCGGATCAGGGCAAAATTACCAGACGGGCATCAATACGGTTCCGGAATTGGGAACTACCTTTGTTGATGCCGACACTGCTGGTGGTCCCTGGGCGCTTCTTGGATATGGCTCGAATGGAAGATTGGGTTCCTTGCTTACTGCAGAGGGAGGAACATTTGATACGGCCAGACAAGGTTCAGCTACCTTTAATGCTTTGGCTTTCGCCAGGCTAAGCGAGAAGTTGGCCATCTCATGGAACCAGACTGGTAAACCCAACGGTGGAATCACAACCTATCAACATGCCGTCTCTTTTGCCTTTCCCGATCCTTCTCTGCTCACCCTCACTGCAGCCGCGACTCCACCAACTGGAACGGGTTCCGTTCATTGGTCTAAAGTGTCCACACACCCTTCCACCGTTTTGCTCAACTTGCATACTTTGCAAGGCAACCCAAATCTTCCAGACGCCATGTATGCCAGGCGGGAAACTTTTGGGGCTAATTATTCCAACGTCTATGGATTTTGCAAAGGCCTCAACAACAACCAGCTCGACTGGGGACCAGACGGTCAGGCATTCAACGCCTTGTATCTGGGCATCAACGGTAATGGGTATGTAGCCGCCGGAGGGGGAGGAACCTCAAATGGATACACTCCCTCCACTATGGCTATTTGGGGAAAGATTCCCGGAACCTCAAACCACCCGGCAGGAGATTTAAACGCCACAACTGCCCTGAACATCCTTGAAAATCAGCCTGCAGGTACATTTGTCGGAGACTTCAACGCAACGTTTTCCGGTAGCCAAGGTGCTTACTCGATCTCATTGGCGGCGCACACCGCTAATTACCCCTTCTCTGATACGGATGGCGTCATAAAGGTTTCCTTTTGGGTCAATGAAGCTTGGACTGATGAGGAAATCTTTTTTAGCGGCTCAAACTTGGGAGATGTTAATTCAAAGACTTTCACTACCGTCCAAAGACCCACCAAGCTTAAATTTGTGGAGTCTCAAAACGATAATGCCTGGGGTTGTTGGAAAGTCGTTTTCAATGGAGAGGTTATTCTTGAGAACCCTAACGGGATCAATGGATCGCCTAACGGTACGGCGCCATATTGGGTGGACGGAGATGGTTCGGAAGGTTCTCCCAAGTTCGTCATTCATGAGGTGCCCTCTCCCGCTCAATCTTTCTCTCTCGTTGACGGCAATGGTTCCTCCGACAACGGTCTGTTCGCCATAGACGACAACGGTACGCTGAGAACGGTCTCCATCTTCGACTTCGAGAACAACGCTTCCACTTATTCCATTCGCGTCCGAGCCACGAACGAGCAAAACGCCTCTGCTGAGGGCAACTTCACGGTTACGCTCACTGATGATCCCTCTGATGATCTGCTGCCACCCTTTGCCCTGAATAATGCTCAGTTTGAAGATGCATTGGAGCTATGGTTCAGTGCCGAGAATAATGCCACTGCCACCTACGGCCACATCAAGGATTGGAACGTCTCTCAAGTCACCAGCATGCTGACGGCCTTCAAGCAAAGGCCCAATTTTAATGAAGACATCAGTGGTTGGGACGTTTCCTCGGTTACCAATATGGGGTCCATGTTCTACGGGGCAACCTCCTTTAGCCGAGACATCGGTGATTGGAACGTTTCCTCCGTTACTAACATGAGTCGCATGTTTTTTAACGCCACTGCTTTTAACTGTGATATCGGGGACTGGAACGTAAGTAGCGTCACCAACCTATCTCATGCCTTCCAAAATGCTTCTTCCTTCAACCAGGACATTGGGGGCTGGAACGTTTCCTCCGTTACGAGCTTGAAGGAAACCTTTCATGGAGCCACGGTTTTTAACTCCGACATCGGTGACTGGAACGTCAGCAATGTGAGCACTCTTCAAGCTACTTTTTCGGGGGCATCGGCCTTTGACCAAGACATTGGGGATTGGGACGTGTTGAGAGTTCAGAACTTTGCCGGTACCTTCTGGAACGCCTCCTCCTTCAATCGGGATATCGGACGCTGGGACGTTTCTTCAGCCATCAAGTTGAATTACCTGTTCAACGGGGCCACTTCATTCAACCAAGATTTAAGTGAATGGGATGTTTCTTCCGTTACCACCTTGAGCAAGACCTTCAAGGATGCCTCGTCCTTCAACCAAGACCTATCCGGGTGGGATGTTTCATCCGTTGTGGACTTGAGCGAGACGTTCAGGGGAGCCGCCCTATTCAATAGAGACCTTGCCTCTTGGAAAACCGGTAGCGTGACGAACATGAAGGAAACCTTCAAGAACGCCACGTCCTTCAATCAAGACATATCAGAATGGAACGCGTCTTCCGCAACGAACATGTCCAACATGTTCTATAATGCTGATTCCATATCCACTGACAATAAAGGCCGGATCCACGAATTCTTTTCCTTTAATCCGAACTGGCCCTACGATTGGTCGGACCTAGTGGTGAATTTCCCTCCCGATCAAATCGCCTTGGACAAGATTTTCGTGATGGAGAACCAAGTAGCAGGGACCCTTGTGGGGAATCTCTCCGTCAGCGATCCTAATCCCGGAGACACGCATATTCTCTCACTCGTAGATGAAAACGGTTCCGCCTTGGACAAGGCGCTCTTTTCCATCGATGCCAACGGTTCGCTTCGTACGACCTCCGTTCTGGATTACGAGAACAAGTGGCTCCTTCGCTTACGCGTGCGTGCAACTGATGCCAATGGCAGTAGTTTCGAAAAAACCCTTGGGGTGGCGGTCCGTAATGATATCTCGGATGATAACCACCGGTTACTTGCCTTCGGTAATAATTTATCAATGCGACTGGGTATTGGATCGCAAAACGTTCCGCTGCAGGTCTCTCCTTCGGGTTCAGGCTACTCGAGAGTAGCCACGGGTCACCAAAACCATGGATCCATTTTCATAAAATCAGATGGTTCGCTCTGGGGTGCCGGCTCCTACCTGGGAGGGGAAGACCCCTCCCGAGATTTGGGCCCCCGTCAACTCGATGCAGGACCTGTTACTTCCTATTCAACGGGTGGTTATCTCTCCGGAAATTACGCTCTCTGGACCCGTCCGGACGGATCGCTCTGGGCTGTCGGTCTTAGTAATTACGGTAAGTTCGGAAACGGAAACGGAAACGGTAACCAGTACACATTTAACGAACCTCAACAACTTCTCCCTTCCGGTGTTTCGGCCGTTGCCGCCGGAGTTTATCATAGCTTGATCGTTAAATCAGACGGATC
>CAXGVD010000141.1:0-6488 GCA_964012695.1 uncultured Opitutia bacterium | reverse complement strand
ATTCAGTACCTCGACTTCCGCGACTGTATCCGCCGGACTCTCTTGACCGAACCCGGCTTACCTCTGAAAAACTCCGGCGAACTGCGGGAAAAGCCCGTAGTTTCTGGCTTCCGTTTTCTTAAAGTTCCAGGCTGGGCACCGATCGGAGGCACCCTTGCAAGCTTGACCCGAAGGACAAAGACGGCATGGTATGTGCCCTTCGGGCCCAGCCCGCGTTTTCACCGAAGAAAGATCATGGAAAGACTCACGAAACGCTTCATTCTCCTCTTGATACCTTTGATTCTTTTCGCCTGCGGCGGATCGGAAGCTCCCGTGGGATTGGAAGCCGCCCTGAGCAAGCAGGGTCTCGCCATGACCAACTCCAAAGTTGTGAGCAAGACGGTGACGGTTTACCTCACTTCCAAGGACGCCGTGGAAGCCTCCGTAGTGGCCAAGGCGCTGAATGCGGCGGGGCAGGAAATCGGACGCTCTTCAGTCACTACCTTGAAGCTGGACGCTAGCGACGGCAAAAGCCTTTCCTTCACCTTCGCGGGCGAGTTGGATTTGGAACTCGTGAGCAAATACGAAATCGCCGCCAAGACGGCGGCGGAGGAATAGCTTCGTCTCCGCCTTCTTCGGCTTGCCGGAATTTCCCTTCCCCGCCAACTTGGCGGAATGAATACCTGCCACACCCTAGTTTTATCGTTCGTAGCGCCCCTTTCGTTACTCTCGACGCAGGCCCAATTCCAAGCGGGGGCCGTGGCCCTGGACGTCACTCCGAAGCAGTTCCCCGTCTTGGTCAACGGCGGGTTCCTCAGCCGTTCTGCGGACACGGTCAGTGACAATCTGTACGCCCGGGCTCTCGCCCTTTCTGACGGCAAAACCGAAGTCGTAATTGTGGTAGTTGACAGTTGCATGATACCCAAGGAACTGCTGGACAAGGCTAAGGCGATAGCGGCGGACAAGACTGGTATTCCCGCAGAACAGGTGCTGGTTTCCGCCACCCACACGCACACGGCCCCTTCCTCCTTCGGGGCGTTGGGCACGCCCGCCGATCCGCGCTACTCGCCATTCCTCGCTCGCAAGGTGGCGGAGGCCATCGAGGCCGCCCACGAGAACCTACGCCCTGCCAAGGCGGGTTGGCATTCCGTACAGGCTCCGGAGTTCACAGCCCTACGCAGGTGGACGCTCCGCCCCGACCGTATCGGAGCCGACCCCTTCGGCAACCACACCGTACGCGCCACCATGCACGCCGGCCGTAACTGGGACAACGCCACTGGCGAGACCGGCCCTGAAGACCCAGAGCTGTGCCTGCTCGCCATCCGGGACGCGGAGGACAAGCCCATCGCCGTACTGGCCAACTTCTCCATGCACTACTTCGCCGGAATGAAGGCTCTCAGCGCCGATTACTTCGGCCTCTTCTGCGAGCAACTCGCCAAGAGTATTCCTGGGGTGGGCAAGGATTTCGTCGGCATCATGTCCCACGGTTGCAGCGGCGATGTCTGGCGCCGAGACTACACCCTCCGCGACTGGAGCAAGAACCCGCCGTCGGCTAAGGAGCAGATGAAGGTCGACGCCTATGCGGAAGGCCTGGCCCGCCGGGCCTTGCAAGGTTTCGAGAAAATCGCGTACCGAGCCGACATAGACCTCGCCATGGCCGAACTTCGCCTCCCCCTGCGCTACCGCGTTCCCGACGCCCAGCTCCTGAAATGGGCCGCTGGCATCAACGACGCCCGAGGCGAACGTCCGCCAAAGAACCAGCAAGAGGTGTACGCCATGGAACAAGTTCTCCTTTACGAGATGAAGGAGACGAAAGTCGTGCTCCAAGCCCTCCGCATCGGCGACATGGCCATCACCACCACTCCCAACGAAACCTACGCCCTCACGGGCTTGAAGCTGAAAGCGAGGAGCCCCCTGCCGAAGACCATGGTCATCGAATTGGCCAACGGAGCAGACGGCTATATTCCTCCTCCCGAGCAACATTTTCTCGGCGGCTACAACACCTGGCCCGCCCGCTCTGCCGGGCTGGAGATTCAAGCGGAGCCGAAAATCACTGAAGCCTGCCTGCGACTTCTGGAACAGGTCGCCGGCAAGCCGCGCCGTGTCCCCGAGGTTTCGCGAGGTCCGACCGCCGAAGCCATCGCCGCCCTCAAGCCCCTCCACTGGTGGCGTTTCGATGAATTTGAAGGTCCCTTCGCCTTCGACGAGCAAGGCCTCCGGGATGGCATATACGAGAACGGGGTCGTCTTCCACCTCGAAGGCCCGAATTCGAAAAGCTTCACCCCCGGTCAAACCAATCGGGCCGCCCACTTCGCGGGAGGCCGCATGAGAAGCCGCCTGCACGACCTCGGTCCCTCCTACAGCCTGTCCCTCCATTTTTGGAACGGCATGCCGGCCGACTCCCGCCCCGTCCTCGGCTGGATGTTCAGCCGCGGGAGCGACCATTCCCTCGACGTCCCAGGCGACCACCTCGGTCTCGACGCCAAGGGACGCTTGCTGTACCGCGACGGCGCCGAAACGCACCGGGGAATCACGCACGTAAAACGTTGGACCTGGCGGCAAGCCGTGCTGGTCCGCGAAGGCGAAGTCGTGCAAGTTTACCTCGACGGCAAGCTTGAGCTAGAGGCGAAGTCGAAGGCTCGCTCGCTTGCGAAAGGCCTCTTTATTGGCGGCCGCAACGACAATCAAGCCAACTGGGAAGGACGCCTCGACGAAGCTGCCATCTTCGACCGAGCCCTCAGGCCCGCGGAAATTAAGAAACTGACTCCGTAGCACCGTGAACGACTGGGAACAACTTTACCGAGAAGGCGACACGGGGTGGGACAAGGGCGCGCCCTCGCCCGGCTTGGTGGACTGGCTGGCCAAACACGGCGAAAATGAAAGGGACCGCAACAAGGTCGTCGTCCCCGGTTGCGGGTTCGGCCACGATGTCCGGGCCTGGGCCAAGGCGGGCTTCGCCTGCGTCGGGGTGGACCTAGCCCCAAGCGCCATGGAAGGAGCCGAGACACAAACCCCTGGCAGCCTCTCCAACGCCACCTTCCGCCTCGGCAATTTCCTAGACGACGAACCGTTCAACACCTTCGATTTCGTCTTCGAGCACACCTTCTTCTGCGCCATAGACCCCGATCGTCGCGAAGACCACGTGGCGGCCTGTCTGCGTTGGCTCAAGCCAAACGGCCGACTCCTTGCCGTCCACTACATGCTTCCCAAGGACGAAGACGGCCCTCCCTTCGGCACGGACCGAGAGGAAGTAGTAAACCTGTTCTCCCCCCACTTCCAACTACTCCTCGAACAGGTGCCCCGATCCTACCCCAACCGAACGGGCCTCGAACGACTGTTCCTCTGGCATAAACAATGAAAATGTAACGGCTTGATTTTTGGGCCTAAATTCCCTATTTTCAGCTATTTACTCGTAGTTGAAGTCCATTGAAATAGAAAGACGTTCGACGCTTGCGTCGGCACTTGGGTTCGCAGTCTGTCTGTGGGCGACTTTAGGGCTTGCCGCCGACGCGGTCGAGGCCGCCGAGGTTAAACTGAGCGGGGAGCAACTGTACCGCAAGCAGTGCGCCTCCTGCCACGGGACGCATGGCGAAGGGGTGAAGGGCGAGTACGAGGAAGCGCTGGCAGGAGACTGGTCCTTGTCCAAGCTCACGAATGTAATCGAGAAAACCATGCCCGACGAAAAGCCCAAGCTGTGCGTGGGCGAGGAGGCCAAACAGGTGGCCAAATACGTTTTCGACGCCTTTTACTCGAAGGAGGCCCAACTTCGGAACCGCCCCCCGAGCATCGCCTTCTCCCGGCTCACGAACCGGCAGTTCAAGCAGTCGGTGGCCGACCTCCTAAATGGTTTCAAGGGCACGCCGCGCCTAAACACCGAGGAACGGGGCCTGCAGGGCGAGTACTATGCGACCCGTAACTACGACTCCAAGAAGAAGGTCTTCACTCGGATCGACGGGAGCATCGACTTCGACTTCGGGGAGGCCGCTCCCAAAGGCGGCAAGTTCCCCGACTCCGCCACCTTCTCGGCCAAGTGGTGGGGTTCCGTCCTGCCGGAGGAAACGGGTACCTACGAATTCATCGTCAAAGCGGAGAACGGGGTGCGCCTATGGGTGAACGACGACGTGGACAAGAAGCTCATCGACGGCTGGGTCGCCTCCCGCCAACCCGTCACTCACCGGGCCTCCATCCACCTGCTCGGCGGACGGCCCTACCCCATCCGGTTGGAGTTCTTCAAGTTCAAGGGCAAGCGGGCCGCCGTCCGATTGCTTTGGAAACCGCCCGGCGGGGTGGAGCAAGTCATCCCCGCCCGCAACCTGGCGCCGGCGTCCACCTCCCCCAGCCTCTGTCTGGCCCAAGCCTTCCCCGCCGACGACGCCTCTTCGGGCTACGAGCGCGGCACCTTGGTTTCCCCCGAATGGGACGAGGCCGTGACCTACGCCGCCGTGGAGGCCGCCAACGCCATCCTCGTCCGTATTGACAAGCTGGCCAAAACCAAACCGAACGACCCCGAGCGCCTCCGTAAGCTGAGGGAGTTCGCCGCCGAATTCGTAGAAGTCGCCTTGCGTCGCCCCCTAACGGAGGGACAACGAAAGTTCTACCTCGAAGAACGCTTCGACGCTGCAGGCTCCACCCCCGAGGCCGCCCTAAAGGAAGTCGTCATACTCATCCTCAAGTCGCCCCGCTTCCTCTACCCCGAACTGCCCGCCCCAAAGAACTCCCCAGCCGCCTCACTCTCCGCCGAGAAGCCCGGCTCCCATGAGCAATACGCCCGGGCCTCCCGCCTCGCCCTCGCCCTATGGGACTCCCTCCCCGACCAATCCCTTCGCCAAGGCGCCTCCGCCGGGCACCTCCGCACCGACAACCAACTTCGCAGCCGGGCCAAAACCATGCTGCGCGACGCCCGAGCCAAAGCCAAGCTACGCGGCTTCTTCCGCCAGTGGCTCCACCTGAACCAAGCCGCCCGACCCGCCAAGGACTCCGACACCTTCCCCAAGTTCGACGCCGCCCTCGCCGACGACCTCCGCCACTCCCTCTTCCGCTTCCTCGACCACGTCGTCTGGGAAGGCTCCGGCGACTACCGCGAACTGCTCCGAGCCGACTACCTCTTCCTAAACCCCCGCCTCGCCGAATACTACGGCAAGAAGCCGCCTGACGCCAACGTCACCGGTTTCCAACTCGTTTCCCTGCCCGGGCAAGGACGAGCCGGTGTCGTCACCCACCCCTACCTCCTCTCCACCTTCGCTTACGCCGACCAAACCTCCCCCATCCACCGGGGCGTCTTCCTGGCACGCCACGTCCTAGGCCGGACCCTCAAACCGCCTCCCAACGCCGTAGAGTTCAAGGACGCCGATTTCGACCCCCACCTCACCATGCGCGAAAAAGTTACCGAGCTGACCAAGGCAGCCGACTGCATGAGTTGCCACGCCGTCATCAACCCACTAGGCTTCGCCCTTGAACGCTACGACGCCGTCGGCCGTCTCCGCCAAAAGGACAAGGGAAAGCCCTTAAACACCGCCTCGGATTACCTCACCGCAGACGGACGCCCCCTCACCTTCAAGCACGCCGGAGACGTAGCCACCCTCGCCGCCGACAACGATTGGTCCCAAAAAAATTTCATCGAGCAACTCTTCAACCATGTTGCCAAGCAACCGGCCCGAGCCTATGGTCGAGACACTATGGACGAGTTGTGGAAGGGCTTCTCTCAAGACAATTTCAATGTGCCGAACCTGTTGGTGGAAATCGCCATGGTCGTGGCCAAGGGGCCGCCCACTCCCCAACCCGTCAAGTAACGCCACTCATTTCAACATGAACGACGTCTCCCATTCGCGCCGCTCTTTCCTCCGCAACCTCGGGCTGTCCGCCTCCGCCGCCCCATTCCTCGCGCAGCTCCCCTACCTCGGAGCCGCCACCGCCGAAAAGGCCGCCCCAAAGCAACGCCTAATCGTCGTCTTCAGCCCCAACGGCACCATCCCCAAGAACTTCTGGCCCGACCAACAAGGAGACGACTTCGAACTTAAGCGCATCCTTAAACCACTCGAACCCTTCCAAGACCGCCTCCTCACACTTCGAGGCGTCTGCAACAAGGTCCGCGGCGACGGCGACAACCACATGCGCGGAATGAGTTGCCTCCTCACGGGCATCGAACTCTTCCCCGGCAACATCCAAGGCGGCTCCCACACCCCCGCGGGCTGGGCCAAAGGCATCTCCATCGACCAAGAACTCAAGAACCACTTCCAGTCCCGCGAGGAAACCCGCACCCGCTTCGGTTCCCTTCAACTCGGCGTCGGCGTCACCGACCGGGCCGACCCCTGGACCCGGATGTCTTATGCCGGACCCAACAAACCTGTCGCCCCCATCGACAATCCCTACCAAGCCTACCGAAAACTCTACGGCGACGACCGCGAACGTAAAAGCGTGCGCGGCATTCTCGACGATGTCCGGACTGACCTCGTCCAAATAGCCCCGCACCTCGCCCCCGGTGACCGCCGTCTTCTGGAAGAGCATGCCAA
>CAXGVD010000140.1:0-6517 GCA_964012695.1 uncultured Opitutia bacterium | reverse complement strand
AATTCGGCCACCCGTTCCTCGCCCGAGAGGTCGGGTCTGTCTGGCAGGAGGGAGGGGTTTACGCTGGGGCGGGCGACTAGTTCTCTTAGAAGCCGAACGACGGGCGGCCAGGCAGGCACGGGTCCCGTCTCCTTAAAGTTCCGCCACTCGGACGTCTCGGAAGTCGATACCCATGTTGCGGTTCCCGTGGAGTTGGATGCCGACGGGGCCCTCGGGGATGGCGGAGGAGGACTCGTAGTTCATGACTTCCTCTCCCTGCAACCAGACGGTGTACTTCTTGCCAATGGCCCGGATGCGCACCCGGTTCCAGTCCTTGGCCTTGAGTAGTTTTTTCACATTCTTGGCTTCCACGGGATAGCCTTTGCCTGGAATGTAGGGCGAGCAGGTCATATCCCGCCGGAGGGAACCCGATATGCCGATTTGGATTTGGTCCCGGTTGCGGATGTGGACGCCGGAATCGACGGTGCCCTCGCCGAAGCGAAAATCGAACTCCATCACGAAGTCTTTGTACTTCTTTTCGGTCCAGAGCACGGAACCCTTCTTCTTGGGTCCGCTGCGGATTTCAAGCACGCCGTCCTTTACCTTGTACCAGCCGACCTTGTCGTTGCCGGCAGGCACTTGCCACCCCGTCAGGTCCTTCCCTAGGATGGGTTTCAGTTCTGGTTCGGAGGCAGCCTTTTCCTTGGCGGCGGGGAGCCAAGACGCGGCGAGGAAGGGGAGGGAGAAAAGGAGGAGAGTTCGGATTGTTTTCATGGGACTGATACGGATGATGTGGATGGGGCGAAAGAAACTAAAAGACTGCTTTTGCTCGCTTTCCGCAACCTACTTTTCGATGCGGTAAAGGTGGGTCTTGGTGCGGATTAGCATGGCGTCCCCGACCACGGCGGGAGAGGCCATGCTGCCGGTGTCCAGTTTGTTGCGGGCGAGGAGTTTGAAGTCCTTGCCTGCGGCTAGCACTGGGAAGTCGCCCCCTTCGGAGGAAAAGTAGAGGCGACCGCCGGCGTGTATAGGTGAGGCGGCGTACTGGCCTTTGCCGCCGAGGCGTTCGGCCCAGTGGACTTCCCCCGTGGCGGGGTCGGAGCAGGAGGCCACGCCTTCGTCGGAGGTCATGAAGAGGAAGCCGTTCAGCAGGATGGGCGAGGATTTCTTCGGCACGACTTTACGTCGGTTCCAAGCTACATGAGTGGCGTCCACGTCGCCCTTGCCTCCAGGGCGGATGGCGGACATGGAGCCCATGCCGCTGTAGACGTAGACGAGGCCATCCCGGTAAATGGGGCGGGAGGAGGCGTTCATGCCGCCCGTACGGACCGTCCAGAACAATTCGCCAGTGCGGGGGTCGCGGCTTTCCGTAGCCCGGGCCGCCGGGCTGATGAGTTCGAGGCGATCTGCATGCTTGATGACGGAGGGCGTGCAGTAGGCCTTTTTGGCGTCGCCGTTGTTTGTGCCGTAATCGAAGGCGCGGTCCTTTCGCCAGAGGGTTTTGCCCGTGGCTTGGTCGAGGGCCACTACGTACTGGACGTCGAAGCCGTCGAAGTGAACGATTAGGGACTTCTCGAATGGAATTGGGCTGGCGGCGGCGCCTCGGTGGTGGTTGCACGCGAAGTCGCGCCGCTCCCAGAGCTTTTCCCCCGTCTCGGCGTCCAGGGCCGCCGTGCCGTGCGTCCCGAAGTGGACGAATACCCGACCGCCTTCGATGACGGGCGTTGGGGTGGCGTAGCTGTTCATCTTGTGGCAGTACTGCGGCTTTTCGTTCTCGAAGACGAGGACTTCCCGATACTTCCGCCCCGTGGCGAAATCCAGACAGACGGCCCACATTTTCTTCCCGTCCTCCAAGGCGTTAGTAAGCCAGACCTTGCCGTCGCGGACCACGGGTGAGGACCACGCCTTGCCAGTAACGGCCGTCTTCCATTTCACATTCTCGGTTTCCGAAAAAGAGAGGGGGAGGGCGGCTTCGCCTGCGTCGCCGTCTCCATTCGGTCCCCGGAACTGGTTCCAGTGAGCGGGCTTGGCGCCGAGCGGAACAACGCAGGCGCAGATGAAGGTGAAGGCGAGAACGCGGAGGCACATGGGCTCAGAGCTTTTTGATGCGTAGGTTGCGGAACTGGATGAGGGCGGAGGCGTTGCTCCAAGTCTTGGACTTCGGGTTGTAGCCGCCGTGGTGCTGCAGGGCGATGGGGCCTTCCCTGCCCACGCCGGGCATGTTCGATTGCTTCAACACGGTCTTGCCGTTGAGGATGACGTTTACGGTTTCTCCTTTCATCGTGATTTCCATCTCGTTCCATTGGCCCACGGGCTTATCCGCGTTCACCTTGGGTATGGAGCCTTTGCGGATGTCCGGGTCCTTGCTTCCGTGAAAGGCCCAGAGTTGGCCCGATCCGCAGGGCCAGCACCACAGATTGACCTGCGACTTGCCCGTGCCCCGGACGAAAATACCGGAGTCGGCGTTCTTCACCGGTTTGTTGCCGACGTGTTTACCATCGGCGTCGAAAAGCTTGGCGTTATAGGTCGGGCCCGCCGTGCGCTTGAAGCGCCAGTCGAGGCGGAAGATGTAGTCCTTGAAGCTTTTCTCGGTGACGAGGTTGCCGCCCTTGGCTTCGTAGTCGATGACGCCGTCGACGACCTGCCAGCTGTGCTCCTTGTCGGGCAGTTTCCAGCCCGAGAAATCCTTCCCGTTGAAGAGGCGTACGAAGCCGTCCTCCTTTTTGGCGGCGGTGAGACTGGAAGTGAGGGCGAGGGCGATCGCGAAGGCGGAGACGCAGAATGTGATGCATTTCATTAAGTGAGAAGGTCGGGTGGTTCGGTGAATTGGTTTCAGCCCAACTTGGCCAAGCCCTTTTTGCAGGCTTCGCGGACGTGGGTTTCGTTGTCGCTGGTTCGGGTTTTGACGAGAGTTTCGTAGAGGATTTTGGCTTCTTTCTTCTTGCCGCTGGAGGCGAGGGCTTCCGCCAGTTGCAGGCAGTAGCCTGTCGACTTGATGCGCCCCCAGCCCTTTTCCTTCGCTGAGGAGGATAGGAGCAAGTCGGCGTCGGCTGAGGAAGCGATGCGCATCAACCCCCACAGGCCCGCGAGGCGGATTTCGAGGTCGCTTTCTTTGGCGGCGGCTCGGAAAACTTCTGCGGACTTTTCGTCCCGCAGGACGCCCAACCCTTGCAGGACGGTGAGGCGGGGTGCTCCCTTGGCGTTCGGGTAAGCCTTGCGAAAATGCTGCACCGTGGCCGGCCCGATGGCTTCCAACGCTTGGGCGGCGTACTCGTAGAGGTGTTCGTCCCCGTCCGTCAGAAAGGTCGCGATGGAACCGCCTTCTTCGGGGCCGCCGCAAACCTGAAGCTGTCGCAGAACAAAGCCTTTGACCGCCTTGGGTCGGTCGTCCGCCAAAGTGGAGGCCAGGGCGGAGGCGAAGGCTCGGCGGACCTTTGTCTTGTCCGGACCGCCTACACGAATCGCGGTGGCATGAAGGGCGTGACGGGCCTGGACGTCGTTACCCTTACCGGGTTCGATGATGAGGTCGACGAGTTCCCGGAGGGTTTTCTCGCCGCCGTCGAGGATCTGGGCTACGGCCTTTTCGCAGGCCTCCTTGTCGATGACATTGAGGATGCCGCCCTTCGGGTCGGGGAAAGCTTGAATGATTTCTTTGGCGCTCATGGTTTTCGGGTAAAAGGTTCGTTTGTGATGAGTTGCGGTTTTTCTAGTACGAGGACGAGCATGAATGATTCTCCTTGTCTCCCTCTCGCCAGTCTTCTTGTTTTATTCAAATGCGCCAAGGAGCACTCATGGGAACGTCGAGGAAGCGGTTGGCCTCCGCGTCGTTTACGAAGATTTCTTTCTCCGGATCGTAGTTCAGCTTGCGGCCCAGACGAATGGCGAGGTTTGCCAAATGCAAGATGCAGGAGGCCCTGTGGGCGGCCTCGGCGTGTCCGCCTGCCTTCTTCCTTTGCTTCACGGCTTCACCGAAGGAGAGGAGTGGTTCGGGGTCGGGCATGGCCTTCACTTTGGCTTGGTCCGCGGGGGAGAGGTCGTTCATGCTCACGTCCCGGACGGGCTTTCGGTCGTAGCGCGGTCCCCATTCTCCGCTCTCCATCACGAAGCGGAAGCCGTCGGCGTACTTCAGTTCCACCCACGACCACATGCCCGTCACCTCTGGATGGGACGGTGGAGCGAAGGGAGTGATTTCCACTGGAGAGGTGTAGTCCTTGGCGTAAGTCCACTGCTCGGGGTCGTAATGGTGTTGGCCCATGTCGCACATGCCGCCGCCCTCGTAGTCCCAGTAGCCCCGGTGCGTGCCTCCCGTACGCCGGCTTTCATAAGGTTTCCACGGAGAAGGTCCGCAATACAGGTCCCAATCCAGTTCCTCGGGTACGGTTTGCGGCGGAATGCCTGGGCGACCACTCCATTGCCTCACCTTGAGTCCGCCCTTTTTCATGCGCACGGCTTGGCAGTCCTTCAGCAGGCCGCTCGCCATGATTTTGTGCTTGTCGATGGAGCCCCTGTCCTGGCTTCGCCCGAAACGCCCGAAAGTGCCTATTTGGAAGACACGGCCGTAGCGCTCGAAGGTGTTTACCACCGCCCGACCCTCGGCCACGAAGCGGGTCATGGGCTTCTCACAGAGCACATCCTTGCCCGCCTCGGCGGAGGCGATGGAGATACTGGCGTGCCAGTGCGGAGGCGTAGCGACTGCCACCACGTCCAAATCGTCCCTTTCCAAGAGACGACGAAAGTCCTGATAGGCCTTTGCTTTCCCCTTGTTCCGTGAGTCGGCGAAACGTTGTGCCTTACGAATATCTACGTCGCAGGCCCCTACGAGTTCCACGTTTAGGCCCTTGCTCATTTGGCTGTATGTGCCGGGCCCGCGCCCGCCGCAACCAATCAACGCCCCTCCCAGTTTTTCTGAAGGCGGGACGTGAGGCGCCCCCAGAACGTGACGCGGCAGGATGGTGGCGGCGGTAGCTCCCGTGGCGGATGCCGCGAGGAAACTGCGTCGAGTGGTGGATTCGGATTTAACTGGTACTTTCTTCATGAGTTGAGGAGCTGGAGAGTTGGCCGGCGGCTCGTTCGCCGAACGTAAAAAGATAAAGGGGGGGCACTTTCGGGAGAGAATTCCCGCTCGGCAAGCTTTCAGGTGAGATTTTAGAAAGTTTTTTCCGAGGTACGACTCAAGCTTATTTTGGCTTGAAGAGCGGATCAATAGTAAACTAAGCTAACAAAAAAATTAGCTAAGTCATGAATGTTTACACCACCCACCAAGCCAAGACACACCTTTCGCGCCTTCTTGATGTTGCCGAGGCTGGAGGAGAAGTGGTCATCGCCAAGGGTAGGCGGGCGGTGGTTCGTTTGGTGGCTGTGGAACAGGAGGGGCGCCCACCTCGGCCCAAGGTAGGCTCGGCTACTTCTAAACCTTTGCGCGAAGTTGAGAAGCGCGAAGTGGCGGGCAAGGCGGAGGATACCGCCGTTTATTTCTAGCGATGCGCGTGCTTCTCGACACTTTTCCCTTTGTCTGGCTTGTTTCGGAGCCGACCAAGCTTAGCCGGAAGGCCACAGATGTTCTTAGCGATGAATCAAACGAGTTTTTCCTTAGCGATACCTCGGTGCTGGAACTTTGCCTGAAGTACAACGAGGGCTCGTTGGACATGCCGCAGGCTCCCCGTGACTGGGTGGAGAATCAGCGCGAACTGTGGCGAATCAAAGCGTTGCCACTTCGACGTGAGGCGGCCTATCGTCTGTCCGAGTTGCCCTACCACCACGACGATGCCATCGACCGTCTCCTCGTTGCCACCGCCCTTTCGGAAGGACTCGCCCTTCTCACCAACGACGAAAACCTCTGCATGTACCCCGTGACTACGATTTGGTGAGAGGAATCAAGCTCCGATAGGATGCCAGATGGTTTTGGTTTCTTGTAGGGCGAGGATGGGTTGGAGGCCGGGAGGGTTGGCTGCGGCTAGGTCTTTGTGAGAGAGGGTGGCGATGCGCTTGAGGTTGTGAACTGCGTTTTCTTCGGCGAGCGTGTGTTGCTCGGGGGTGAGGCCGGAGACGAAGAGAGCATTTACATCCATGTGGGAGGAGAGGTGGGGTAGGAGTTCGTCCCGGTGGCCTGTGAGGAGGTTGACGACGCCTGGGGGCACATCGGAATCGTTGAGAACTTCTGCGAAGGTGGCGGGTGCGAGTGGACGGGTTTCGGAGAGGTGTGCGACGACTGAGTTGCCCCCTGCGAGAGCGGAAGCGAGAAGGGTGACGAGGCCGAGGAGGCTGGGTTCGTTCGGGGCGAGGATGCCGACTACGCCCGTGGGTTCGGGCATGGAGAAGTTGAAATGTGGGGAGGCGACGGGGTTCACGGTGGAGTGGAGCTGGGCGTATTTGTCCGCCCAGCCGGCGTAGTGGACGAGACGGTCCACGGTAGTTTCCACTTCCCTCTTCGCTTGGGCGAGGGTGGATCCTTGGGCGGTGAGTTCTTCGGCGAACTGGCTGGCCCGGCCCTCTAGCATCTCGGCGATGCGGTATAGAATTTGACCTCGGTTGTAGCCGG
>CAXGVD010000139.1:0-6526 GCA_964012695.1 uncultured Opitutia bacterium | reverse complement strand
AGCCGGAGGTGACGGAAGGCGCCGAAGAGCCGATCCTCGAGGAAACCGTCGAAAACAAAGAAGCAACCTCCCCCATTCGATCTGAATCGGACACGGTTGCCGAACCCGAAACGGAACGAGAAGTTGAGTCGAAACCCGAGCCGGAAGTAGAAGAAGAAGGCGATTCCGATTTCGAGGAACTACCAGAGCCGCTGTTCGCGGACGATTCTTTGGCAGCGAAGGCCTACCGTTATTCCCAGAATTTCGACTTATAGGTCGGCAAGCCTCCCCTCAGGGAGCAAACGGGTTGCCTCCGGGGGGGGGCGGGGCCGCGGGGTTCGCGGGATCAGGAGCAAACGGGTTGCCTCCAGGGGGAACCGGCGCCTCGGGGTTCGCTCCAGCGGGAGCGGGCCCGAAGGGGTTTGCGGGAACGGAAGCGGGACCTGCATCGGGAGCGGGAAAGGGATTGCCGGGAGCAGGGCCCGCGGGGGGAACCATCGGATCGGGGCCAGCGGGAGCGGGACCGAAGGGGTTTGCGGGAACGGGAGCGGGACCTGCACCTGGAGCGGGAAAGGGATTGCCGGGAGCAGGACCCGCGGGGGGAGGACCGAGCGGGTTTGCACCTCCGGGAGCACCTCCTGGAACTGCGGGGAAGGGATTGGCGGGAGCGGGACCGGCGGGGGGAACCATCGGACCGGGGCCGGCTGGAGCGGGACCTGCTCCAGGAGCGGGGAAGGGATTGGCGGGAGCAGGACCGGCGGGGGGAACCATCGGACCGGGATCGGGGGGCACGGGATCTACGCCAAGGGGAGGGGCGACGGGGATTCCACCGGGAACGGGATTGAAGGGTGCACCGGGGGCGGCAGGCAAGGGATTCATACCTCCCTGAGCGGGAGCACCGGGCAAGCCGACAGAGGGTAAGGCTCCAGGTAAAGGAGTGAAGGGCGAGGGTGCTGCCGTTCCAGGTCCGGAGGGAAGGGCGTCCAAGGGAGCCATTTGGAAGGGGGCCACGCCGCTGCCAGCCTCGGGAATAAGCTGGAAGCCGGGAGGATTCCCTGGAACAACGGGCAGTTCTGGTCCTCCCGTTCCGACGGTCGGTTCCATGAGCGGCAGGTCGATCGATGGCAAGACGGTTGACGCCGCAGGGGGCGAGACTTCGGTGGGTGCGACGCCAAATTCGTTCGCGTCGGGTATGAACTCGGGTTCCTCGGATTCCCTGCGCACCACAACGTTCGTGGCGGGGCTGGCCTCCAAGTCCTCCAGCTTAACATCTCTAACGCGCCACTCGCGGAAAACGATAGTGGAGTCTTCCTTGAACTCCTGAACGGCACCCCAGCGGGTTCCGTTGTGCTTGGGGATGAGGAGCCGACGATCGTGGTCGTACTCGAAACGGGCGTTCCAGGCCCGTTCTACAGAGGCCATACGAGAGGGGGAAGCCATGCTCGGGGCACGTTGGCCGCGATAATAACCGAGCGATTGACAGGCGCTCTGGAACAGGCTCAGGCCAAGCAAAGCGGGGGAAAGAGCTAGAAAGGCAAGGCGGCGACGTTTCTTCATGACTTCAACAAAACCGATGGGAAGAGCGGAGGCAAGCGAGGATTATCTGCGGGCTTCAAGCTCGTTCTCACGGATAACTGGAGAGGGGGCGGATCTTGTTGGCGCTCATGCTGAAGCATTCGATTTGGCCGGTCTGCAGGTTGCATCGGTAAATCAAACGTTCGTTGGGGTCGCACATGAACTGGTACTTGGGGGGCTCAACAGGCTTGAGGTTGTCAACCACGGGCGCGAGGTTGTCCACCACTGTCCGGAGGATCAGTGAATGGATGCGGTCGTAGTCGACATTTTCCTGCTTGTCGATGGCGGCCTCGATGCTTCCGCGAACTTCGTCGAGGCCTTGGCGGACAAGGGCGTCCACCTTGTCGTAATCGACATCGGCCATCGGGCGGGCTGCCAAGACTTCGACCAGTTCCTTGGTCAAGGCAGGGGAAGTCGCCGTGACCTTGAATTCGGGAGCGGGCGGGACGGCGGGAGAAGCTGCGGCGGGATCGGCGGCGGAGGCGTCATCCTCCCCGAAGTCGAAGCAACCTGCGAGGCTCAAGGTGGCAAGACATGCAAGAGCGTGTTTCATAGTGGAAGAAGAAGGGTGAGAAGGGGAAGAAGTCAAGTGCGGGACGAGCGGGGAGGAATCGGGAGATCGTCAGGGGCTTTGCCGAAAGCATTCCTTCGGGGGGCGTCATTCTCGTGTGGACTTCCTAGGGTTCCTTGCTTGTTTTTCGCAATATGAACGAACGAGTAAGTTGGGGAATCTTGGGCACGGGAAGGATAGCGAATTCCTTCGCGGATGGGCTTTCGATCCTGCCCGAGGCGGAGTTGAAGGCGGTGGGCTCGCGAAGCCCAGAGGGAGCTCGAGCTTTCTCGGAAAAGTGGGGGGTGCCGAACCGGCGCTCGCCCTACGAAGAGCTGGCGGCCGATCCGGAAGTGGACGCGGTGTATGTGGCGACTCCTCACTCGGAACACCTTGCGAACGCTGTGGCGTGCATGAAGGCGGGAAAGGCGGTGCTGTGCGAGAAGCCCTTGGCGGTAAACGCTGAGCAAGGGCGCGAGATGGTTCGGGCGGCGAGGGTGAACGAGGTATTGTTTATGGAAGGGATGTGGTCCCGTTTTCCTCCGGGAATGGTGAAGGTGAGGGAGTTGGCGGCTTCGGGGGCGTTGGGGAAATTGCGTTCCCTGCAGGCGGACTTCGGGTTTCGGCCCAAATCGCGGGATCCGGCGGGACGGTTGTTCAACCCCGAACTGGCGGGCGGTTCTTTGCTAGACATCGGGGTGTACCCAGTGTCCTTGTCGTCGATGCTTTTCGGGAAACCCGAGGAAATCGCCTCTACTTGGCACGAAGGGGAGACGGGAGTGGACGAGCAAGCCGCCTTTGTTTTCCGCCACGCGGGCGGGGCGCTTTCCGTCCTCCATTCTTCGATTCAGGCGGAGACTTCTCAGGAGGCCGTGCTGACGGGAACGGAAGGCCGGTTGCGCATCCTGAAGCAATGCTGGCGTCCTCAGGAGTTGGAATGGACACGGGGAGACGGCTCGGTGGAGCGTTTCTCTTTTCCTTTCGAGGGGAACGGTTTCAACTACGAGGCGGCCGCGTTCATGAAGCTGTTGCGGGAAGGGAAAACGGAGAGCGAGGTGATGCCGCACAAGGAGAGCATTGCCATTTTGGAGACGATGGACGCAATTCGCGCTCAGTGGGGGCTTAGATACCCGATGGAGTGAGGGAAGAGTTTTCGGTTTTCGTTTTCAGTTTCTAGTGGGGCGGGGTCAGTCGGGCGGGAGCTCGGGCCTGACGTACCAGAAGCTGCAGAAACGTTTGGAGCAGAGGAGAAAAGGGAATAGGGCTGGGAGAAGGATGACGGCGAGGAGGCGGGCGGGCGAGTGCCATTTCAGTTTTCGGGCGGAGGTGAGGACGGGGGGCTCGGTGAGGATGCGGAAGGTTTTTCGGTTTCGACGGCACCAACGCTTGAGGGCTTGGGAAATGAAGATTTCCTCGCCGGCGTACACTTTTTCGGAGAAGCCGCCGACGGCTTCGAAGGCGTCTCGGCGAGCGAAGAGGTAACTGCCGGCGGCCAAACGTAGGTTGCGAGAGAGGCGATTCCAGAGTTGGGGGAGGCGGGAGGTGGAGAAGCCGATGGGGCCGTCCTCGTCGAACTGCAGGAGAGCGCCGCCGGCTCCGACATCTTGGTGAAGAAGGGCATCGAGGGAGCCTGTGAGTAGGGCAGGCGGGACATGAGTGTCCGCGTCCACGAAGATGAGGTGGCATCCGCAGGCTTCGCGGGCGCCGGCGTTGCGGGCGCGGGAAATGCGATTAATGGGCTCGAAGACGACGCGGACGCCGGCCTGACGGGCAATGTCCGCGGTGGTGTCGGTGGAGTTGTTGTCCACGACGATGATTTCGCCTTGTCGTTCGGAGGAGGCACCATTCATGGCTTGGCGGAGGGTGCGCAGGGTGGCAGGAAGGAGTTTTTCCTCGTTGTAAGCAGGTACGACAATGCTGTAGTCGAGCACGGAGCCGTCTTGCGCGTGGTTGACGTGGCGCAGCGGCATGAGACATGCGTACCGAGCAGGGAGGAGGCGAAGCGCCGCGGCGGCTATTCAGCTTTTGTTGTAGCGTTTGGCGCGGCGGGAGGAACCGAAGGCGAGGCCAACTTTCCAGCCCTCAAGGCGGGCGGCGGGGCGGCGACCGTAGAGATCGCAGTCTCCTTCGGGGGAGAGAAGTTTTTCTCCCGTGACGTCGGCTACTATCTCGTCTAGGCCGGGAACAGGTTCACCTCGTTGGGCGAGATCGTCGCGAAGGAAGGCGATGCGGTCCAGCTCAGCTTGGGCGGCGAGGCCGGCCAAGGCCCGGCGGAATCCAGCGACTACGCCGTCGTCCCCGGGGGCGGGAGCGGGGGAGGAGGGAATAGCGAAGGTTGGGTCCAAGGGTGCAGGCGTTTCTTGTGGGGCGACGTCTTCTCCGTTTTGTCCGTCGGCAAAGCCGTCTTCGAAGTCGTCCATGGAGAAGTGCTCCACTTCTTCGGTTTCGCCTTCGGCGGCGGAGGCTTCGACGGCACCTGCGGAATCGCCTTCGGCCACGCTCTCAACGACTTCGGGGTCGGCCATAAGTCCGGCGAGTTCCTCGTCGGAGTTGCCTGGAGTGTCGGGCTGCACTTCGAAGATTTGTTCGGTATCGGGCGGAAGACCCGTGGAGTCGGGCAGAGGATCCATAGAAAGGAAATTACAAAGTCTTGCGCGGAAGTGGTGAGAAGCAAGTGTAAAGTTGCGGGAGGGCGAAGGGGCGCGGGTGTGTGGCGGAAGGGGCGTTTCAGGGAAGCGGGGGAAATGCGGCACCAGCGGGCGGGGAGTCACCGAGCGGAGGCAAAGAATCGAGAGGCGGGAGTGAATCGGCCGCGGGGAGAGACGGAACGGCGGGGAGCGAGGGATTCCCTGGAAGGAGCGGGGGGATGTCTGGAGCGGCAGGTTCGGCGGGCGGGGACGCGGGTGAATCATCGGCGACGGACTCGGCGGTCGCGGGATCGTCGGGGTCTTCGTTTCCCTTGAGGGAGGGCGGGATTTCTTGCTCGGATTCGTCCTCCTTTTTCTCGACGCCGAAGGTTTCGCCGGAACGTTCGAGTTCGATGGTTTCGCCCTTTTTCAGGAAGCGTTCGGGTTCGCCGAATCCAGGCATTTCTTCGACGAAGCAGAAGTTTTCCTGAACCAAGGTGGCTCGGATTCGGCGGGAGCGTTTGCCCGAGGCGGCAGGGTCGTTTCGGCGAACGAAGAATTCCATGCCCGAGCGTATGCCCTCGCGCATGCCGAGAGGGAGGAAGGCCCCGGTTCCGGAGGGTCGGACGTTGGCGATGGTGACGTTGATCTTGTCCCCGTAGTAAATCCATCCGGGGGTCTTGATGGTTTTGCGATAGAATTCGCGGTGCTTGCCGAAGCCCTCGATGATGGTGGCGCGTAGGCCCGCCAAGGAATCGATGCGAGTTTGGAGGACGTCCGCAGCTTTCTGGGACTCGGCCAGTTCGTTTTCCAATTCCTTACGTTGCACGGCCAATTCTTCAGCCTTTCGTGCAAGGGGCTCGACATCGGCCCGAACAGCATCCAGCTCTCCTTGAGTCTCCGCGTCCTTTCTGGCTAGGGTTTCCGCTTCAGCTTCGACTTCTTCGTAGGTTTCGAGGACCGCCTCATTTTCGGCTTTTGCTGCTTCCAAAGCGTTCTCGCGACCTTGGAGGGCGTCTCGAGCGGCAGATAGGATGTCTTCCGTTTCCCGGACTTCCGCAAGGACTTTGCTTATGGCAATTCGGGAGGCGTTGGCGTCCTTGGCCATTTGCAAGACCAGAGCATCTATGGCGGCTTGCTCTTGGTCGCGTTGGCGTTCCTTTTCCCGCACGATGCCGGGCACCACCGCGAAGGCGGCTCCTGCGCAGGCGGTCAATCCCCACGCGAAAAACCTACTGATTCGTGATTTCAACGAGCTGGTTGTTTTTGATTTTCCCCACCCGCCCGAACATGGGCAGGATGGTGGCCACGCTGTGGTTAAGCCCGATTTCCTTGACTCGAATGAGGCAGAGGCCGCGCCCTTGCTCGGTGACAAGAAAGTTCATGCCCTCGTCCACGCGGTGGTTCAGCCCGAGCGGAATGGTAAGGACGCCAGCGGGCAAGTTCACATCGCTGATGCGCGTAGTGAGGCGCTCTCCGGGTTCGATCCAAGGTCTATTCTCCCAGTCTCGCTCCAGGGCGTCCTTGACGCTGTCGTAATGAAACTTGAGAGCGCGGGTTTCATCGGCGTAGTCGGCCAATTGACCTTGGAGGTCGGAAGCCCGCAGGCGTTGTTCCTCGATAAGGTCGCGAAGGGGGCCGAGTTCGCCTTCGTTCACGGGGTTCTCGCGAGCAAAACGATCACGCTCCATCTCAGCCTTTTCCAAGGCTTGCTCCTTGGCGGCGGTGGCGAGGCGGGTTTGCTGGTTGTTTTGCCGGAGTTGCTCCGTTTCGCTTTCCTTGGCTTCCTTTTCCA
>CAXGVD010000138.1:0-6543 GCA_964012695.1 uncultured Opitutia bacterium | reverse complement strand
ATGGAAAACGAGAACGAAGTTTGATAAATTAGAAACTTTAGGAGGATTGACGATGGCCAAGGTACTTACGATAGACGACAGCATGGTGGTGCGGGTGCTCATATCCAAGGCGCTTGCTCCCCTCGGCTTGGATATCGCCCAAGCCACAAATGGGCAGGAAGGGTTGGACGCAGCCGCTGCGGACAAGCCAGACCTGATCATTCTGGATATCACCATGCCCGTGCTCAACGGCTTGGAAACATTGGAGAAATTGCGTT
The DNA here is from genome assembly GCA_964012695.1 of uncultured Opitutia bacterium. Lineage (GTDB taxonomy): Bacteria > Verrucomicrobiota > Verrucomicrobiia > Opitutales > Seribacteraceae > CAXGVD01. Next base: position 6,286 of record CAXGVD010000138.1, on the reverse strand, counting down.
CGGATCCAAACCTGAAGGATGTGAAGGTGATAATGCTCACCGCCGAATCATCCCAAGAAAACGTGGGACGCGCCGATCAATTGGGTGTGACGGGCTACGTGCCCAAGCCGTTTACCCCCGACAAGTTGATTGAGCAGGTCAAAGGCGCCTTGGGAATTTGATTCACCCGGCAACCCCGTTCGCCTGGGCGCTTCAAACGCTTCAACCACACTTCGCCCGTATCCGTGCGGAGCCGTACCTTCAAGCCGTGTTTCGAGCACAGCTTGAGATGCGAAGACTCCGCCTTGGTCAAGGTAGAAGGCGGGCGGGGTCGCCGCCATCGCCTGTTCCCATGCACTGACGGAATGACAGGAAGGGAAGGGGTGATCAAAGTTTTTCTTCCTCTAGTTAGAGGGATTCCTCGCGGACCCAGTGCAGGGAGAACCGCACGGTGAACCAGAAAGGCTTGGGCAGGGCCAACAGTTGCTCCGTGAGTCAAAGTATGGTAGTCAAAAGATTGGCAGTCTTGTTGAGGCCGTTGGAGAGAAAGTTGCTTCGGAATTCCTCGGGGCGGAGAAGGCGGGCGTTGAGTTCGGAGACTTGCTTGTCCCTTTTGCTCACGTGCTCGCAAAGTTCCTCGAAAGTGAGCTGTTCGGCTCGTTCGATCATGGCTTGCTTGGGCTAAAGTTCGTATGGGCCGGGTAGCGGTCGCGGATTTTCCGACATTGGTTGGACTGTCGATTCTCGTCTCTTCGGGCCCCCGAACTCGAGCGAGGACCCCGAGAACGGAATCCGAAATAAAGTGGCTTCAGGAAGCAGGTTTGCCCCAAGCCGCTCCCAGCATACCCTTGGCGATAGATTGGAGAGGCAAGACTTTTTCCGCAGCTCCAAGCTTGATGGCTTCCTGCGGCATTCCGAAGACGACGCTAGTGGACTCGTCCTGGGCGATTGTTTTCGCACCCTGGTCTCGCATTTCCTTGAGCCCTCGAGCCCCGTCGTCTCCCATGCCCGTCATGATGACCCCGATGGCGTTGGTGCCAGCGAAGGCAGCCACGGAGCGAAACAGAACGTCTACGGAGGGGCGATGGCGACAAACCAGTTCACCTTCCTTGACTTCCACGAAGTAGCGGGCTCCACTGCGTCGAAGGAGCATGTGGAAGTTGCCTGGAGCGATGAGGACGGTGCCCGGCAGGACGGAGTCCCCATCCTTGGCCTCCTTGACCGTGACCTTGCACTCCTCGTTCAGACGTTGAGCGAAAGTGGCAGTGAAACCGGCGGGCATGTGTTGCACGACTAGCGTTCCGGGAGTGTCGTAAGGCAATTCACTTAGAACGACACGTAAGGCTTCCGTGCCGCCAGTAGAAGCCCCGATGGCCACGATTTTTTCCGTGGTCTCTGCCATGGCCTTGGAGGGTGCGGTCAGGACGGCGTCGGCGGAGTGCTTGGGGCTAGGTGTTTTGCCCACCGTGGCGAGCAGGTTGCTGACCCGGGCATAGGAGGCAGCCTTGATGATGTCGCAGAGATGGATGCGGGCCTCTTCGAGGGCTTGTTTCGTTCCAAGCTTCGGTTTGAGGAAAATGTCGACGGCTCCGTATTCCAAGGCCTTGATAGCGGTTTCTGAGCCTTCGCCAACCAAGGTGGAGCAAATGACAATGGGTATGGGGCGTTGGGCCATTATTTTGCGCATGAAGGTAAGCCCGTCCATGCGGGGCATCTCGACATCCAGGGAAATGACATCGGGCAATTCTCGCTTGAGCATCTCGGCAGCTTGGAAGGGATCATTGGCGGCGCCGATCACGTCGATGGCGGGGTCCGATCCGTAAATGGTGGATAGGGTTTGGCGGACGACGGCGGAATCGTCCACGATGAGCACTTTGATTTTCTCGCGACTCATGATGCGGCAGTTAGGTAGCGTTGGGCGATTGGAAAAGGACATGCATAGAAAGGGATGAGGCAGGACAAATGCAAGACGAGAAGAAAAGGGGCGCGTTATCGGAATTGCTTCCGCAGAGAATCAGGCGGGCATGAGATAAACGGAATTCGTGAGTCTCTCGAAGGGGATGCTCAGACCGTGCAGGGGTTCCGCGTGCCCCGTGAAGAGTACCGAACCTTTGGCCATGTGACGGGCCAGGTTCAGCAGGACTTTTTTTTGCGTCTCATGGTCGAAGTATATGAGCATGTTGCGACAAAAGACGGCGTGAAAGGGTTTGGCGAATTCCTTGGGAAGCTTGTAGGTGTCATCCATGAAGTTCATCCTGTGGAAGGTCACGGTACGGCACAGATCGGGAGTTATGCGGACCAGCATGCCCTTGTCCGTTTGCTTACGCAGGAGGTATTTGGGGCGAATGGCGGTAGGGACTGGTTCGACCGCCTCGCGAGGATACACGGCTCGTTTTCCCACGGCTAGGGCCCGGGACGAAAGGTCGCTGCCGAGGATGCTCCAGCAAAATCCCGGAGGAGCCTCGGCAAGAGCGTATTCAGCCAGAACCATGGCTAGAGAGTAGGCCTCGTGGCCTTCCGAAACCGGAGCGCTCCAGAAGCGCAACTTGGGGCCGAAGCGTTCGACGAGATCAGGAAGGACATCGGAACGGAGGTATTCAAAGTGCTGGTTTTCCCGAAAGAAGTCGGTCTTGTTGGTGGTCACGAGATCGAGAAAGTAGGCCATCTCCTGCCGTTTCCCAAACTCGCTGAACAAGTATTTGACATACTTACGGTAGTCGTTAAGGCCGAGGTCCCGCAAGCGGAGGCGCAGACGGCCCTCAAGCATCGTTTTCTTTTCCGCCGGCATCTTGATGCCCGTATTGCGTTCCACGAAGTCGGCGAGGGCGGCGAAGGTGACGTCGTCCATCAAGGCGACTGCATTAAGGGGGAATGCATCGCTCTTGTTTGCGGAGTTTTCGCGCGCTGTGGTCATGGTGTCCGAGGGGCAATACCGAAACTTGCGAAGCAGGGAGGGTCCTCCACACGCCACGAGCGTGAGCGCCTCAATCTATTAATTCAGTCGAGGAGGGCGACCGGTTCGTCCCCGCCTTCGGCGGACGCTTTGCCTTCATCCCCCAAGTCGAGAACGGTCAAGCCGGACGAGTCTACGGAGGAGGACTGCATCCAGTCCACTTCGTCCATGGTGAAGACCTTGTCCGTATCCAAAAGAATGACAAAGCGACCGTCCCGTTTGCCGACGCCCTTTATGAATTCCGTATCCCAACTGGTGCCAAGCCTGGGAGCGGTCTCCACTTCCGATTCGTCCATTTCGGAAACTTCGTGGACGGCATCGGCCAAGGCGCCAAGTACGACCATGTCTTCCCCCATTTCCACTTCCATCACGATGATGCGGGTGTCCCGTGTAGTTTTGGTGGGCGCCATGCCGAACTTAATACGGAGGTCCACGACGGGGATGATGGCCCCGCACACATTGAACATGCCACAGAGAAAATCCGGTGTTCTTGGAACTTTGGTGATGGGACCGACGTCCAACACTTCACGCACCTTGCGCACTTCTACGGCGAACATTTCTTCGTCCAGACGAAGGGTCAGGTAATAGTTGCGGTTGCTCATGACATTCCTCCAAGACGCAAGGTTCCGAAATGGGCGACTCGGGTCAATATTTGTCGAAGTCGTCGTCGTTCATGTCGAAGCTGAAACCGTCAGGCGGCGTGGTTGCCGCCGGAGTCTCCTGAGCCGTGAGAGCGGGGGGCAAGTCGAATTCACTCCCGACATCGGTCGCAGGAACGGGGGACGCCAACGCGGGCCCTCCGAAGTCGAGGGCTCTGGCGGTGGCGGAATCACCCTCCAGAGCGGGACCCGCCGAACGAAAGCCTTCTCCAAGCTTGAAGTAGGCGATGGCACCAGTCATTTTATGGGCCTGAGAGGAAAGAGCTTCGGCGGTAGAAGAGCTTTCCTCCGCGGCGGAGGCGTTTTGCTGGGTGACTTGGTCCAGTTGCTGGATGGCTCGGTTGATTTGGTCCGCGCCTTGAGCTTGTTCGGAACAGAAGGCGTTGATTTCCTGCACGAGTTGTGAGGTGCGCAGGATATCCGGGAGCAATTCGTCGAGCATGGAGCCGGCTTGCTCGGCAATCTCCACGGAGGAGCCGGAAACTTCGTCGATGTCGGTGGCGGCGGTCTGGCAACGTTCGGCTAGCTTGCGCACTTCGGAGGCCACCACGGCAAAGCCACGTCCGTGCTCGCCTGCTCGAGCGGCCTCGATGGCAGCATTGAGGGCGAGAAGGTCGGTTTGCCGAGCGATTTCCTGCACGATGCCGATCTTCTCCGCGATGGTACGCATGGCCTCCACCGTCTTGGCCACGGACTCTCCGCTGACTTTTGCGTTTTCGGCTGACTTGGAGGCGATACGATCGCACTCGCGAGCGTTGTCCGCGTTTTGCCGGATAGTGGCAGACATTTCCTCCATGGAAGAGGAGGCCTGCTCAGTGGAGGCAGCTTGTTCGGTGGCTCCTTGGGAAAGTTGCTGGGAGGAAGAACTTAGTTGCTGACTGCCGGCGGCCACTCCCATGGCACCGTCACTGACGGCGCCGAGTGTTGAGCGGAGTTGGCCCACCATCCCGCCCAAGGCCCCCATGAGGGCGCCCACTTCGTCTTTGCTATTGGCTTCTATGTTCACAGTCAAGTCGCCCTCGGCCACGGAACGGGCGGCAGAAACCGCCTGCGACACGGAACGGCTTACGCTCAAGCCGATCCAAAGGGCGATGGCGACGCCGATGAAGATGGTGAGGACTATTAGGAACACGAGGATGAGCCGTGAGGACTCGTAGGACTCGCCTGAGGCATTCGCGTCCGCCGTTATCTTTTGTTCGATGTTCGCCACAAGGGGGTCCATCATGATTCCGCTTTCCGTTAGCAGTTCGGCGGCTTCTGTTCGACCTTTGTCGAAGGCCGCCACATCAGCGTTTTCCACCGCAACGAGGTGCACGGCGTCCACCTCTGTCCGATACTTCTTTAAGGCATCCTGCAAGTTTTGGTTGAGGCGATCGCCCGTGGTAACTCCTTCCAATTGGGCCACTTTGTCGCCCTCGGCGGCGATGAGCGCAAGATGGTCGAGAGCCTTTTTGTGAGCGGCATCCATACCTTTCACTTCGGAGAGAAGGACGACCGCTTTTTCCTCCACCCGCGCTTGGGTGAGGTCGCGCCGAAGCACGGCGCTAATGTCCACACGCTTAACTGCTTCCTCGAAGGCTGCCTTGGCCGTATTCTCAAGGGTCTCGAAGTGTTCGATAAGGCCTTTGAGCAAGGCGGTCAGCATGGCCTTCTTCGGCAGGGCCTCGGTGACGAGAATGTGCAAGGCCTTGTGCTCGCTCATTAATTCGGCGAGGCCGATGACCTCATCATGCTTGGCCAAGTACGCCTTGTAGGAAGCCTCGAAGTTCTTGATCAAGTCTTGGCCGGCCTCGTCTTCCACTTCGTGAAGTTCCCTCAAGGTTTCGTACAGTTCATTGGCGTGTAGGTCGATCTTGGCGAGGGTTTCCTTCATTTCGTCTTCGTCATGGGCGAGAATGGCGTCCTTTTCGCCACGCTCGATCTCCACCAGACTGCGATCGATCGAGGTCGCGTACTCTATGGTTTGGGCGGCCTTTTTGACATCCTCGATGGTGGCGGCAGCGGCAAGATTCCTTTCCCCCTTAAAAAGAATTTCATGCATGTTCTGCTTAGCCTTGTCTAAGGCGGCCCGGGCCTCACCTTTGGAGAGAACATGTGCCCGCTCGGTGGAATTGAGGGCACAAAGCTCGAGGATTTGACCGCTTACTTTTTCATACTCATCCCAGAGTTCGACGAAATTCGTCAAGTTCTTCTTTTCCTCGCCTTCAACTGAGTCAAGGAGTTCCTTAAAGTATTTTTCGTTCGCCTCGTCGTCCTTTTCGATTTGTTGTTTGAAGTGTTCCTTTTGCTCATCGGTCTTAGCGAGCAGGAAGTCGGAGGTGGCTTGCCCCGCGTGGAGAAGGTGCCGTTCTAATTCCGTCGAGAGGCGAAGTAAGCGAGTAGCTTTTAAGGCACGCTCGTTCGCCTTGTCGGCTTCTTGTCGGTTGAACTTCTCGATGGCTTCGAGCGCGGTCATGGTTTCCTCGTAGGCAGCCTTGGCGGTTGAGTCGGAAAGTTCGTTAGCCCGCAGGCGCGAGTTCTTGGCACCTAAGGTTTCCACTTCCTTAACCACTTTAAGATATTCCTTCCATGTGGTTTGAAATTCTTCGATGGTTTTTTGCTCTTCCGGCGTGCCCTTCTCACGCAATTCCTTCAAGGCGTCGTCCAAGGCGGCATCCACATCGTGAAGCTTGGACCCAAGCCTCTTAATTTCCTC
>CAXGVD010000137.1:0-6584 GCA_964012695.1 uncultured Opitutia bacterium | reverse complement strand
CGGGCCTTTTCCGAGCTTGGTTCGGGCACTCGCTCCCTAGCCGCTCCCTACGTCAGTCAAAACGCCGAGACCATCGACGTCGTGACCGGTTCTCGCCAAGTCGAGGACGGCACGATGATTGTCGAACGCGTCGAGTGGATCGACACCACCGTTACCGAGCAGGTCGGCACGGAAGAGGTCAAGGTGGGATTCACCCAGAAGGAGGGCAACGTCACTCTTGCCCAGAGCGGTTACTGGAAACCGGCGACCGGCACCTTCCGCAAGTTCTTGGTGGACGAGTCGGGCGATCCCCTTTTCGGTGGTTTTTCAGGTGACGACACCGACTCCGGCGCCCTCGCCGATTTCGACAGCGAGACCATCACCGGATGGGCAGGAATGGATGAGACGCAGAAGTGGCGCAAGGCCCTTGAGACCACCGGTTACTACAAGCTCTATAAGATGAGTCTCGACGTAGACGGTTCAAGCAACCCCAATGCAATTACTCGAGAATCGCGCGACGGAAACGTATCGCAGACTGCCTGGGACCCAGTATGGAAGGACAATGACTACGAAGTCCGCAGGATAGACGTGGAGGGCTGGAATGGCGACGAAAACGGTGCTTATGACCGTCTGCGCGACAAGTACGTCATCATTCCTCAGGGAGCCTCTGCCGATATTGCTCGGGTTATCTCAAAGGGAGAGCCCGCGACTACCAATCCTGTGATCGGTCAGTTGCGTGACAGTTATAACCTGAAGTATGACCAAACCAAATCTTCCCATGGAAGTTCAAGTCACTTGGCCGGCAATGGAGCTCCGGCGGATCTTGCGAAGGACGGTCAAAATGATGGCACCATCAAGAACACGGATTACGACGGAACCACTACCGAGAAATGGAACGTTACATACCACAACAACGGACACAAGGAATTCAAGATCACCGACGGCGGGGCTTTCAATGCAGCCACGGGAGAGTTTAGCTCGGTCGACCGCTACTCGAGAGTTTACAAGGATCCGGACTGGAAGAACAACGGATTGGCAAATGCTACGCAGGCGACCGACAACCTTCTTGCAAATCGTCACGTCGAAGCCACCAAGCTTTCGAACAATATAGCCGTCACGAACCATGACGTGGCTTCCATTACGAAGGTCTCCGAGAGTACCCGTTCAGTTGAAGTCGGGCGGAAATACGAATGGAACGTCGACTACAACTGGACGGGTTGGTCCTATTCCAGTACTGGTTCCGTAAATGATTATGATTATTCAACTTGGGGCTACCGGACTTTGTCCGGTGGTGACAAGGGTTACATTGCAGGCAAGATGGCGACCAATGATGATCGCATGGGAACCAACATGACGCATGGCTACTTGCAGGGATGGCTTAATGCTTATGATTCGGTTCAGAGTACGGCGTGGGAGGTCGACGCAGGTTCATGGGAAAGAAATGATTGGACGGTAAAGGTTCGGGGTCGTAACAAGGATTTCTCGCCCAGTGAATGGGTTTTCAAACAGAACTATGACGAGACTTTCCATGATTACGTCTTCGACTTGGACACTAACTGGGGCAACGTTACCGATCCCCGCCTGACTTTTAACTACAAGTTCCTCGCGGACGCTGTGGACGTGATGGACAACAAGCCGATTTTCGAGACGCGCGACATGCGCAAGAAGGAGATCGTCCAGGAGACCATAACCAAGTGGAAGACGGAGCTGATTACCGAGGCACAGACGATCTTCAAGACCAGCAAGGTGTTCGAGGACGGCGCGGCAAAGCCTTTCGGGGAGTTCAAGGACAAGTCGATCGAGGCGGGAGCAAAGGTCTCGATCCTAGCCGGTGGTGATGCGGACCTAGCTGGTTGGGTTTCCGCCGAGGGCGCCGAGGGCATGGTGGTGGTGGATGCCGCGGGGGGTGTCACCGTGGCGGGCGTACTTCCCGACGGAGCCGCCGCGGACGCCATTGCCGCTACCTCCAAGGTTCACGCCAAGAAGACTCTTTCCCTTTCCGCCGCCGGCGACCTTGCGCTAGAGAGGTCGGCCGAGCTGAAGATCGACGGCGCGACCGCCGCCGGCAGGGACGTCACCCTAGACGCCGGTGGAGACCTTTCCATTCGCGGCGAGGTGATCTCGCTTGACGAAACCAAGCTGGAGGCCGCCGGAGACGTCTTCCTAGGTGGCGTGATCAAGGCGGGTTCGCTTGTCGATGTAAAGGCCGGCAAGGGGGACGAGTCCGGTTCTGTTACATCCGATGTTCTCGCAAATCTCAACGTTACCGCTGTTGGTGGCGACGTCGTGGTTGCCGCCGGGTCGACCTCGGGAGACGTTAGCTTGACTGATCTTTCCGCCACCGTGCCGGACAGGATGACGCTGCAGGCGACGGCCGGGCTGGTTGAGCATTCGGGTGGTCTGCTGGAAGCCGAAGTCTTTTATTCCCGAGCCAAGTCCGGAATTACGGCCAACCTGAAGGCGACCTCCGCAGATGCGGAGACGACTGCCGAAGGCAACGTTAGCCTGACCGAAGCGGATGCCCTGATCCTCTCCAACCTGCGGACCGCCGATGGAGCCATCAGCGTTCGCGCCTACGGCAACTTAACCGCCACCTCCGTAAAGGCCCTGGGGACGAGCGATGCGAACGACGTGACGCTTGAGGCTCTCGCCACTGGTGCCGGCGCGAGCAACTTGGTTGTGGCCGACCTTTCCGCTGCGGGAGCGGGTGACTTGAAGCTCGTCGCCCACGGGACTTTTACACAAGGAGCCCAGGCTATTTCTGCTGACGTTCTCGATGTGGAGGCTGCGGGATCACTGAACTTGAATCTGCAGGTTTCCGGCCTCGACCTCAAGACAACCGCTGCCGGGGGCATAACCGTGGTCGATGATGGAGCGGACGGCCTGACCTTGGGCAAAGTCGAGGTCATGAACGGAATCCTGAACGTCACCTCCAAGGGAGGAGACCTGTTTGCCGAGGACGTCAGCTTGCTTACGAATCTTTCATCCAGTGTCATTACCCTCAAGACATTGTCCGCCGGACACGACGTGTTCCTTGATCGAGTTTCGGCGGGTGTCCACGCCACGACGTCGGCGGAGGCGACCGAGCTTTTGGGTGGAGTCGCAACCGCCAAGCTGACGTCTCGCGGAAAGATAATAATCGACTCGGCAGCTTCCATTGGCGAAATCGGCGATGGGGACGCCGGCGTCGAGTTGATTGCCGACGAACTCGACTTGAAGTCCGCCACAGGCATCGTCGGCATCGAGACGGCTGCGAAGAAAGTGATTCAGGCCATCGCTACGGCGGGAGACGTCGAACTGGCGGATCTCGAGGGCGTAGAGGAAATGAGCCGTGGTCTAATGGTCGAAAAAGCAGTGGCCTCTGCGGGTTCGGTGAAGATCTCGGCATTGGACAGTCTCGTGGTGGATTTCGTGAAGGCCGTGGGCGCCAATACCGTGGCCGAGTTGAAGTCTGAGACCGGCAATCTCTTGGTGCAGGCCGCCCCAACGGGTGAAACCTACTCCGTTCAGGCTGGAAAAGGCATCACGCTCGAGGCGAACGTGAATCTGCGCTTGGTTGGCGACGTAAACGCACCCGAATCCCTTGTGTTTGTGGCTGGCAAGGAGTTCGTCACCAGCGTGGGTGAAGAGCTTTCGTTCTCTGCGAAGAACATCCGTTTGGAATCGGGCACGGCAGTGGTGGTGGACGGTACGCTCACGGCCGAGGAATCAGTGGAGGTCGTCTCCAATTCCGGAAACGTCACCGTGACGGGCACCATAGAGGGACCGTCGGGTTCTTCAGTAAAAGAGGTTTCGCTCGTGGCTAGGGGAAACCGAATTCTTGAGGAGGGTTCTCTTTACGGGTACTACAAGTTCAAGGACTCTCTTCCTGGCGCTGCAGCCGATTACTTCTACTCTCTTTCGCCCGAACCAGGCGAAGGCGAGGATGTGTTTCGCTTGACGAATGGGGTTCTTCAGAAAGTGGGCGATCCCGGAGCACATCGTTTCACGCCTGTGACAGTCGAGGTCGGGCAAGTGAACAAGCACGAATACACAGGATATGAACTTTACAGGAAGTCGGGAGAGAGCATCAGCCTGATTGATGCTTCGGCTTCCCAAGACGTTCCGCATCCTTCTAACGATGCCTCCCCCTCGGTTGAAAACCATTCCAAGGTCAAGCTTCGCATCAAGAAGCCGACTGGAGACCAAGGATCAACCTACCTCTACGATCCCGTGGCAAAAAAGTATTACGTTCGCCACAATACCGATGCCAATGTTGTAGAAGCAAACCGAACTCGTTTCTCATTCGACGGTATCGACACCGACCTGGTTGCCAGCGGGGCGTCCAACGTGATCGCCACTTTTTACGCCGATTCGGAGGATTGGGCCAACGGCAACGTCTTTGATGCCGCCGGCAACTCCCTTGGCCAAAGTCGATATGCCGGTCTTTATCCGAACTTGTTTGAGGTTTCCGACACCGCTGTCATCAATCAACTCGTTCCCGTTCAGACCTTCTTCAAGACCGGTTCCATCCGCGTGGCCGAAGCAACCATCCGGGCTCAAGAGGGTATTTCCTTTGATGCGCAGCGTGCGCTGGAGGGGCAAAGTCTTGAGCTTTCCGTGTCCGGTGCAAATGGCGTACTTGAAATATCTACGGGTCTTGATTTGGCATTGAATTCGGGTGTCACGATGAAAGCTGCCAAACGAGTGTTGCTTTCATCCTCCGGAATATTCGACAAGGATGGGGGGCTCGTCGGAGGCAACTTGACGGTGGGTGGCACTATTCAGGGCCCCTCCAATAATTCTTCGCCCAAGGAAGTGGTGCTGAGGGCCCTCAACAACCTGAATCTCAACGCCACGGCCAACGCCATCGACAGGATAGAGCTTTTCGCCGGGGGAACACTTGGCGGCTCCAGTCTGAATGGTGCTTCGCTTAACTTGGATGCGACTGGGGCCAATTCAGTCATAGACATTGCGGTGGATGGCACCGTAAACTTTGGCGGCACACTCAAGGCGAGCAAGATTGCGTTGGCTTCCAAGCGCGAGAATCTTACTGTTTCCGCCAACCTATTGGGTACAGGTGGGAATGACCTCAAGGAGGTAGACTTTTCTGCTCGTGGCGATCTCACCGTGAGCAGTGCCGTCAATGCCACGGATGCCGTTCGTTTCAAGGCAGGAGGTTCTCTCTCCGGCGTCAACCTGAACCTTTCCGTTGACGAGGTGATAGAGATTTCGACCGGAGACGCCCTTGACTTTCAGGCTGGTTCAGTCCTCAAGGCCGATAAACGCATTTCGCTTTTGTCCACCGGCGGCGACTTGACCTTTGCGGGGACCGCCGAAGGCAAGTCTTCGGCCGGAGCCCTTGAGGAAATCGTGCTGAAGGCCAAGGGTGATTTGTCGGCTCAGGCCCAGATCGCCGCCTCAAGAAAGATTTTGCTGGAGGCGGGCGAAAGCCTTACGTCCTCTGCCGGCGGTCTTAATCTCTCGGCTGCCGGTAGCGGCGGTAATATCGACATTACAACGGGTGACGATCTTGAGTTGAATGGAAAACTGGAAGCGGTTGAACTAATCTCTATCTTGTCCGGCGGAAAACTGACCCTCTCCTCTGCGAGCGAACTGACCGGCCCCGGAAGCACAGTCGCGAAGAGAGTCCTGCTTGCCTCCAAGAACGACTTGGAAGCCAACGGCAAGATCGAGGCATCTGAGGAGATCGAGCTGCGTGCGGGAACGGATGGTGGAGGATCGGTCAAGGCAACCGGAGCAAGTGGTTCTATCGACGCCGGAACGGGAACTGTGAAGTTTTTCACGGGAACTGACTCTGGCATTATCGACCTAGACTCGATCACCGTTTCGGCGAAGGATGTCTCCGTTGAATCCAAGGGAGGCGTATCCGTTTCCCTCGATGCCGAATCCCTGTTTGCATTGATTCAGAGCGGAAACCTTTCCGTGGATGCGAGCGGAAACCTTCTCCTAAGCGATGTGGAAGCGAAGTTGGGTTCGATTGAAGTGATTGCCTCCGGGAAGCTGGAAGCCGACCGTGTAATTGCCGAGGGTGGACAAGATTCCCACGACATTGTCCTGAAGGCGGTGGGGGTAGGTTCGGAATTGATTTATGGGGAGGTGAAGGCAGCGGGTTCCGGCGATGTTGTTCTTGAAGGGGGTTCGAAAATTTCAGCTGTATCCTCGTCATCCTCAATCACAGGTGACGATGTGTCTTTCGATGCACGAATCGGAGCCGATTTGTCTGGTAGCTTTGCCACCCTTTCAGGCGAGATTGAGCAGGCCGGAAATCTTGCCGTAACGATCTCAGGAAACGCCCAGTTGCAATCCCTCATTCTTGCCGACGGCCAAGCAAACATTTCCGCGACTGGTAACCTTACGGTCAATCTTCTTCGCGTGTCCAATGACGATGATGCGAATGATTTGTCAGTTTCATCCCTCGGTAACCTCGTCCTCGGCGAACTGGACGCAGGATCGACGGGAGACATTTCCCTAGTTAGCGGAGGCACCATTTCCAAGACTGCAGGCAAACGTGTGAAAGGCGATGCCCTGACCCTTTCTGCAGGAGGTTCCGTAGACATTGCCACAGACGTTGCCAAGCTTGCTTCATCCTTCTCCGCTGCCGG
>CAXGVD010000136.1:0-6609 GCA_964012695.1 uncultured Opitutia bacterium | reverse complement strand
CATCAAGAAGGGCTGGAAACGGCAGGGCAAGGTGTACGACAACCCGCCCGTTGCAGCAGGCAAGAGTGGTTCGCCGAAGGGGAAGTTCAAGGACGACAACGTGGTGCTCATGCTCCTGAACGACAAGCGAAACAAGCCGACCCCCGGAACGTGGGTGCGCGAGAACGCCAACGGACAACGGATCTTCTATACCTCCATGGGCTACGTGCACGACTTCGAGGACGAACGCTTCCTACGCCTACTGGCCAACGCCTTGGCATGGTGCGCCTCGGAGAAGTGAAGTGACATCGGAGATTCACAGCTACGGGAAAGACTCGTGAAACAGCGACTGACGCTCTTTCTTTATCTGTTTGCGGGTACCCTTGCCGCCGAGGAAGTCGATCACGTCGCCGCCATCAAGGGCCTGCGATATGCAGACCAAAAGGCCGGCCGGGCTCTCTACGCCTTGAATTGCGCCTCTTGTCATGGAGCGAAGGGGGAGCTGGCTTTGAACCCCTTGGCCCGTCGCTTCGCCAAGGACGCATTCAAATTCGGCAGTGATCCATATTCGATTTGGAAGACCACCAGTTACGGCAACGGGTTGATGTTTCGCTGGGACGCGGCCCTCACGGCCAAGGAGCGCTACCAAATCGTCCACTTCATCCGCGAGGAAATCCTCAAGGTGAAGAACCCCGCACAATACGAGGTTCCGGACGACGTCTACTTTGCCGCCCTGCCCGTGCGGACGACGGCAGACGCGAAGGCCGAGGCGGCCAAGGCTCAAAAGGTGGAGGCGGCGCCGGGTATGATAGATGGTACGGGGGGGCACAACATGACGTATGGCCCGATGATGCAGCACGGTGTGGCCTACTCCGAAATCAAGAACAAGAACGCGGAGTTCATGCCGAACGTCACGGAGAAGGCGATTGTCGTGGATTTGCCCGGAGACGTCGTGATTTGTTACGACGCCCACCGCCTAAGCGTTAGTGGTCTTTGGCGCGGCGACAAGGTTGCGGTTACCGAGAAGACACACCACACCAGTTACAAGGGGAGCAGTTGCCTGCGGCCGGGAGGAAAGCCATTCTACCAAAACGTGGACGTCGTCGGGTGGGCGGTCGGGGAGGCGAGGGCGCCGAAAACCCGCGACCACTTCCGTTACAAGGGGCTGTTCCTCAGCGGGTGGCGGGTGGGGCTCAGCTATGTGGTGGGCGGTCGGGAAATTCTGGAAACTCCGGGAGCGACGGAGGACGGCCAGGCGGCATGGCGCAGCTTCAATGTCGGGCCTGGCCAGGAAACCTTGTTTTGTCTTGTTGCAAGCGACGGGTTGAAGGCGAGTGGTGCCGGCTTGGTTAAGGACGACGCCGGGGGGACGTGGTTGAAGATTCCGGCGTCCGGCAGGGCGGAGACTTACACCGTCACGTTGGGCGACGCTCCGGTCAAGGTGGAGGCGACCGATCCCGACCTCCTCACGAAAGGCGGGCCGAGGCGCTGGCCGCAGACCATTCAAACCGCCGTCGCTCCGGGCGAGAACTTGGACGGTTATGCCTTCGACGAGTTGATCGTCCCTTTGGCCAATCCCTGGGGTTGCTGGATGCGTTGCACGGCACTGGATTTCTTCAGCGACGGGCGCATTGCCGTGAGCACCTTGAGCGGTGACGTGTGGGTGGTGAGTTGGACGGCGGAAAACCCCGACGCCTTGACTTGGAGCCGCTTCGCCGCAGGGCTCTACGAGCCGCTTGGGCTGAGAGTCGTCAATGACTTCGTGTACGTCCGCGGCCGCGACCGCATCACTAAACTACATGACCTCGACAGTGACGGCGAAGCGGACTTCTACGAAAACTTTTATGAGGAACCAGACGAGATTGGAGCCAGCTACCACGCCTTCATCTATGAGCTTCAGACGGACAAAGCGGGCAATTTTTACTTTTCACAATCGGGCTACAAGTCACCGTTGACGGGTGGGGTGGTCAAGCTCAGTCCGGACGGCAAAAAGGCGGAATTCATAGGGACGGATTTGCGCAACCCCAACGGCATGGGAGCGGGCGGTCCCAAGGATTGGGTGACCATCTCGGACAACCCAAGCGGCAAGGCGATCTACAACGGCTTCACCCTTGCTAGGAAAGGGGTGAAGTACGGCTACCAAAATGACCGCACCACACCCATGTTGGTCAGATTACCTGCTCGTCTGGACAGTTCCAGCGGTGGGCAGTGTTGGTCACATCCCGATGCTTGGGGTCCTTTGAGTGGCTCGGTGATTCACACCTCCTACAGCCGAAGCGCTGCGTTCTATTGTTTCATAGAGGATGTGGAACCATACCCCAACGGCTTCGCGTTACAGTTTCCATTGGCGTTGAAGTCGGGCGGCATGAGACCGCGTGTTCACCCTGGTGACAAGCAAGTGTATTTGGCTTGCCATAAAGGTTGGGGCACCAACGCACGGCACGACGGCGTCATTTACAGGATTCGTCACACGGGCGAACCGACCCGAGGTGTGACGGGCGCGGTCGTTACGCCGTTCGGTTTGCGCCTGACCTTCGGTGCCGCACTCGAACCCGCCTCCGTCAAGGCGTCGGCTTTCGGTGCCGTCCGCGAGTCCGACAAAAAGGACAAGAACAACCCTGAAGCGAAACCCCCTGAGGTGAAACTGGGGGCAGTTCGCTTAGTGGGCTCTAAGACCGTGGAGGTGGAAGTACCGGGCATCGACAAGGAAGACCTGACCCTGAGGACCGACGACAAGGGCGTGGTCACGGTCCCCCCACCCATCTCGCTGAGCTACAAGCTCCGGGCCAAAGACGGGACTCCCGTGGAACAGACCATTCACGCCACCGTGAACACCGTGCCCAAAAGGAAATAGAGCTAAAACGGTGAACCCAAACTAGCCTCGGAAACCTTCGGCAAAGCATGAACGCAAACCTGACCAAGCCACTCATGACCCGGCGCAATCTCCTGAAGGCTGCGGGTCTTTTTGCCGCAACCGGCCCCGCTCTCGCCGTTGAGCCGTTCAACAGGCCCTCGGCAGGTTTCACAGGATTGGGCCTGACGACCTACTCGCTCAAGCGACATATGAAATGGTGGTGGGGCAAGCCGTCCAAGTCCGGGAAAATGGAAATGGCGGACTTCCTCGATTATTGCGCCGAACTTGGGCTCGACGGAGCGGAAATCACCAGCTACTTCTTTCCCGACCCCTTGGAAAAACGCGACGTCCACGCTCTGAAGCGTCGGGCTCACCTTCTGGGGTTGGACGTCACCGGCGGCGCCATGGGCAACAACTTCGCCCACAAGCCCGGCTCCGATGCAAACCTGAGCCATATGAAGTATTTCCGAACATGGGTCGATCACTTCGCCGAGTTGGGCGCCCCCGTCGTACGCGTCTTCGCCGCCAGAGGACTCCCCAAGGGCGCGTCCGACGAGGAAATTATCCAAAACGTGACCGCCAACCTGGAAACCGCCTGCGAGTACGCCGAGAAACGCGGCGTCATTTTGGGTTTGGAAAACCACGACTTCGTCAAGAACCTCGACTACCTTCTGCGAATTCTCAAGGCGGTGAAGTCGGACTGGCTCGGCGTCATCTGGGACTCCGCCAATCTGGCTTCCACGCCCGATCCCTACGAACAACTGGAACGCATCGCCCCCTACGCCGTTACGGCTCAGGTCAAGGTGATGACCAAGGTCAATGGCGAAGACGTCCCCGGCGATTACGCCCGCCTGATAAGAATTCTTCGCGAGGCCAACTACCGCGGTTACCTCATCTTCGAGTACGAGGAGGAAGAAGACCCCTTTACCGCCATCCCGAAACACCTGCCTAAGCTGCGCAAGCTAATCTCCGGAGGCGGAGGTTGATGTTGGGCCGATGCCGCACTCGGGCGGGCGGGAAAAGGGCTTACGCCATCAATTCCCTAAGTGGTCCTTTTAGGTCGAGGTCCTTGAGGGTGTCGTCCTGTTGGCCGAAGGTTTCGCCTGTTTTCATTCCGGCGGCCTGCATCAGGGAGAGATAGAGGTTGCCCACCGTGCGGTGGCCTTTGGTTCCGTACTTGGGGTACTCGAGGTAACGTCCTGTTTTGAGCGCCTTGCCCATGCCTCCAAGCAGGATGAGAGGCCAATCGTGACCGGCGCAGTGATGATCTCCAGATGAACAGGAGGTGTAGACGATCATGGTGTTGTCCAGCATCGAGCCGTTACCTTCCGGAATGGCGGCGAATTTCTTCGCCATTTTCGCAACCTGCTTCAGGTGCAGCTTTTCAATTTCCATCCGAGCCTGGTGTCCGGTCCAACCGTTGGACGCCTTGTTTTCCTGCAGGTGGCCAAGGGCGTGTACGGAGTTCGAGAGCTTCAGTTCCGAGTACTTCACGCCCAAGGTATCGGGGCGCAGGGTGATCACGTTGGTGAGCCCGGCGATCATAGCGGCGGAGGCGATTTCAAAGTGTGATTCAATGCGGGCGGATGGAGCCATTGAATCGTATCGCGGGGTCAGCTTCGGCGCGTGTCGCTGAATTTGCTCGGTGAGGGCGGTCTTCTTCTCTTCGATCTTCCGAAGCGTATCGAACGAATCCATGTAAAGGGCGAACCGCTCCTTCTCGTCTGCGGACAATTGGCGTTCAACCCGTTTGGCGTCTTCTGTCAGGAAATCCATCAGGTTGCCCTTGAGGGCGAGTTTTCTTTCCAGTTTCTCCGGGTTTTCGACGGCGGAGCCGAAGAGTTCGAAAAAGGCTTTTTTCGGCGAGCCTTGGTAGGCGACTGGCTTCGCGGCTCCGTAGGCGGAAAGATTCGGATAACAGTAGGTGTCTTCCGGCTTCCACCCGGCAGATTCCAACAATTGCCCGTTCATGGCCATCCCGTACATCGGAAAAGGTCCGTTGGAGAGATGCTGCCCGAGAAGACAATCCAGCGTAGGGGCAATGGCCACTTTTTCCGAATCGTGAAGCGAGAGAGTCCCGAAGCCCTTGGTGTGGTTGCCCCTGAAACCTACGCCGGAAAGGCTCTGAATGATGGTGAGGCGATCCTTGAAACTCTCCAGCGCCTCCAGTTTCTCGGGCAGTTTGCGCCCGGACAGCGAGACGTCGATCAGGGCGCCTTCCCGGCGAGACCTGTTGCCAAGTTTCTCGCCGGTCTGCGGGTCCACGAAGTGGTTGGTCAGGCCGTCCGGAACCAAGTTGAATTTGTCTATGCCCGAAGACTTAACCACGAAGACGAATCGTTTCGGCAGGGCGGCCTCTTTTCCCGCTGCGTGCACCCGCATGGATTCAAGGAACGGGGCCATGGCCAGAGAACTGCCGCCGAGCGACAGGTTCCGAAGAAATTGGCGTCTTCTGTAAGTCATAACAGGTCTTGGTTACCGTCTGTACAAAAAGGAGTCCGAACTCAATAACGAGACAACGAGTGCCTTGAAGCTGCCCCCATTATTCACGTAGGCTTTTTCGGCGTCGATCAAAGTTTTCGAGTCACTAAGCATCTCGTTCCGACCCATGAAGTAGCGAAATAAGTGTCGGATAAATGACTGCCGAGCGCGGTCCGAGCGTCCTAACCGCTGGATCATCTCGACTGCGTTCTTCACTTTGCCGTCCACCTCGGGGTTACCTGAAAACGCAATTGCCCCGGAGGCGTCCACCTTGCGTGTGGTGAGTTTGCCCTCCTTGAGCTTGCGGTCGAACTGCCCGTCTCGGCGCAGGTAGATTTCGCCGTTCTCGTCAAAGTAGTGATGCTCTCGGTAGCGTCCCCAATCGTCAAACATTTCGAATGGTTCCCCTAGCGGGTTGATCTTACGGTGACACTTCCAGCAGCGCTCGGAGCGCAGCGGCTCCATCCTCTCCCTGAGTGTTTTGTGGGGATCGGTCGGCACGGCAGCGTCGACGTCCGGGGGCACGTCGCCCAGTACGCCCGCCAGCAAGCGCTCGAACACCCAGATTCCGCGGTGAATGGGGTCGTTGTCTTCATTCAACGAATACGCCGCCAACCAGGCCGGGTGCGTCAACAAGCCGGCGCGTTGCTCCTTGGGCATCTCCAGAGGTTGCTTCATTGGCCAGTCCCACTTTTGCTCACTTAGTCGGCCGTTGGCGGGCAAGTTGTAGGGTTCGACGTAAAGCAGGTCCGCAATGCCGCGCCCTTTGCTTGACCACGGGAAAACGGGGTGTCGGCGTATGCCTTTGTCCATCGCCGCCTTGTAAAGCGCGGCCGTTTTGTTCGCATCTCGTCGGGCATCCTCCAACGCCTTCTTGGCCTTTTCCGGCATGTCCTCGAAATTGAAATCCCCCTCAATCTGCTTCCGTCGTTTCTCGACCTGCGCGTCGACGTAGCCCGGATCCGTGACCTCCGCGATTCTCTTGTCGTAATGCTCGCGGGCGTACTCGTTGTCGCCGGGGTGGGCGATGAAATATTCGTTCGTGGTCAACAGCTCGGCGATGACGTCCTCATCCTTCTTCAAAATGTGTTCGATCAGCATGCGGGCGTCATGCACCAGCATGTCCGTGTTCCATTGGGAAATCTTTTCCGCGCGTCGTCGGTCGTTGTCCTTGAACACCGTTCCGGCGCGATGAAAGCCGAAGAACTCGTCAAAGAACCGCATGATTCGGGGTAAATCCTTTCGGCTCCAGGTTTCCGAGGTGAGTTGCTCGTCCAGCAACTGGCGGACGAGGC
>CAXGVD010000135.1:0-6637 GCA_964012695.1 uncultured Opitutia bacterium | reverse complement strand
ATGAAGGAGGCGGGCTACAAGACCTGCATTTCGGGTAAGTGGCAGTTGCAGTCCTACGACCCGCCCGACTTCCCCAACGCCGCCCTCCGCCGAGGCCGAGGCATGAGGGTAACGGAAGCCGGCTTCGACGAACACTGCCTCTTCCACTCTTGGCATACCGAGGACAAGGGGTCCCGCTATGCCGACCCCACCTACTTCCGCAACGGGAAGTTGATGAAGGCGCAAAAAGGCCAATACGGGCCAGACGTCTCGGTGGACTTCATTCTCGACTTCCTCCGCCGCCACAAGAACAAGCCCACATTCGTCTACTACCCCATGGCCTTGCCCCACTGGCCCATGGTCCCCACGCCCGACTCCAAGGAATGGGCAGACCCCGACCGCCGCCACGAGGAAGACATTCGCTACTTCGGCGACATGATGGCCTACATGGACAAGCTCGTTGGCCGCCTAGTCTCGGGCTTGAACGAACTCGGCCTGCGTGAGAACACCCTAGTCCTCTTCTACAGCGACAACGGCACCCACCTCAAGGTCACCTCAAAAATGGGCAAAACCGTCGTGCCCGGCGGCAAGGCCACCACTCGGCAGACGGGTATACGCGTACCCCTCGTGGCCAACTGGCCCGGCGTCATCCGCCCCGACCGCATCACATCCCAACTGGTAGACGCCTCCGACTTCCTCCCCACCCTCGCCGACCTAGCCGGCTTTCGCCTCCTGAAGGATGAACCCATGGACGGCCTAAGCTTCGCCCCCACCCTACTCGGCCAATCCGGGCAAGAACGCGAGTTCTGCTTCTTCTGGTACGACCCCCGCCCCGGCTGGGACAAGGACCGCTTTTCCCGCAGCATCTTCACCCTCGACCACAACTACAAGCTCTACTCGGACGGCCGCCTCTTCCAACTCGACGACCTCCTTCCCCTCGAAAAGGAACTGGACCTGCGAACTCTCTCCCATCAAGCCGCCGCCGCCCGAAAAAAGCTGGACGCCGCCATTAAGCGAACCCTGAAGCCACCCCTTTCTCCACACGCCCGAACCCTCGTCAATGCCTTTGGCGAACCAATCCGTAACTAGCAAATACCCCGGGGAATTGACGTTCGCGGACGGTCTGGACAGATTTGACGGCATGAGCGACGTAAAACGTTTCGGGGCCGTCGGGGACGGCGAGACGGACGACGGCGAGGCCATACGGCACGCCGTGGAGGAAGGTGACGGCGTTCTCCGCTTCCCGCCCGGCGAGTACCGCGTCACGGAGCCCGTCGAGATTCCCTTGTCCGAGCACGGCCCATGCGGGTTGGAGGGTTCGGGCGGAACGGCCCGTATCATCATGGCTGGCCCCGGCCCCGCCTTCCGGTTGGTGGGCGAGCACGGCGGCACGGGAGATCCAGGCAGCCGCAAGGGCAACGTGGAAACTACACAACGCCTGCCTACCGCACGCAACTTGGAGGTAGCGGGTGACCACCCCGAAGCGGACGGCTTCGAGCTAGTACGCACCATGCAGGCCGTATTCGAGGGCGTCCTCGTCACCCGTTGTCGTCACGGCATCCACCTAGTGGAACGCAACCGCAACATCATCTTAAGCAACTGTCACCTCTACTTCAACACGGGCGCAGGCCTTTATCTGGACGGCGTGAACCTGCACCAAATAAACGTCGCGGGCTGCCACCTCAGCTACAACCGGCTTGGCGGCATACGCATCGAACGCTCCGAAATCCGCAACCTCCAGATCACGGGAAACGACATCGAGTACAACAACCACCGCTCCCACAAAAGCGAACCCGAACCCACCGCCGAAATCTTCATCGACGCCTCCGCCCCCGAGGCCAGCGTAAACGAGGTGATCATCGCCTCCAACACCATACAGGCCACCAACTCCCCCGGCGGCTGCAACCTCCTCGTCAAGGAAACTCCGGACAACTCCCGCCCGCCCGGCCTCTTCGCCGTCACGGGCAATGTCATAGGCAGCCAGGAGAACAACGTCCGCCTCGTCGGTTGCTACGGCGTAACCCTGAGCGGCAACACCATTTACTCCTGCTCCCACCGCAACCTGCTGGTGCAGGACTCCCGCCTCATCAACGTGACCGGCAACATCTTCCGCCGCCACGTCTCCCGGTACGGAACAGGCGCACGCTTCGAGCGTTCCTCCGAAGTGACCTTCGCCTCCTGCTCCATCCTTGACGAAACCGAGGAAGGCGAAGAAGGGCTCGAGGCTCTTCTCGAACTGGAAGCCTGCGAACGCGTGAACGTATCAGGCAGCCAATTCACCAACGGAGCTCCCGCCTCCATCGCCGCCCGCGATTGCTCCCACGTCACTGTCACCTCCTGCTCCCTCCACGACGTCCGGGAAAAGCCTAAGGCGGTGAACGCCGTAAAGTTCACGGGAAAGGGGGGTGGGCACCTCGTCGCCATGAACTCCATCGGCCCCACCTCCGGTCCCCCCATATCGGGAGAATACGCCCGAACGGAAGGCAACGTCATCCCCGAAGAATCATGAAGCTCCTTCGGAACGCAGGCCTGAACCTACTCCTCGCCGCTTGCCTTCAAGCGGCGGACAACCCGACGCCTCCCGAAGAGGACGGGCGCTCCCGCGAACTCGTCGTCAAAAACATCTACAAGACCGTGAACCTCGTTCGCGAAAACATGAAGCGTTGGGCGGAGCAAGGGGAAGACCCTCACGCAGCAGGCCTCATCATGCGCGACGAATTCACCCCCCTCATGCGAGAAAGCAAGCACCGCGAAGCGGAAAAGGTGGCCTTGCGCGCCTTGGCAATCCTCCGGAAAGGCCCGCTGAAACCAGTACCCAAAGACCTCTCGCGCTACCGACGCACGAGCGACGAAACCCACTACCTCGTCTTTCCCATCCGAGAAGTCGACGCCCTCCACGGCGGCCGAACTGACCTCTTAGAGCAACGCATACGCCTCCTCCGGGAAAAGCTCGGCTCCGCCACCGACCTCACAGCCCGCAACTGGGCTTTTCATCTGATGATTCCCGCCTGGCGCTACGACCCCGAACACCTCGACAACCCGAACGCCAACATCCGGCAAGCTGTACGGAACGCCTTCGAAGTAGTCTTGCGAACCGACGTAGCGGTACACTTCACGGTGGAAACGCACGAGTGGCCGAACCGCCCCGATCTCTGGAACTACGCCGACCGAGACAAACCCGGACACGATCCCGACAATCGAGCCAACGTGGAATGGACGGACTGGAACGGAACCCCGCACCCACACCGCTACCGCAACTGGGGCAAGCCCGAACGGATGCCACCCGTAGCCTGCTACAACAGCCCCGCCGTGCTCAAGGAAGTAACCCGACTGGCGGGAGAAGTAGCGGGTGCTCCCATCGCCGAAGGCATCGCCATGTTGAAGAAGGCGGGCAAGCTCCACTTGCTTTCGGGCGTCACCGTGGGAGCTGAACCCGACCTGCCCAACTACGAACGCGTCGACCACCACAGCCCCGCCATCGCAGCCTTGATGGAGCAAGATGGCGTAGCTAAAGCTCGCCTCGGTTACAACGCCCTCGCCAACAAAGGCTACAGCCCGAAAAACCCGCCCGATGACTTCGCCCGGGCCCTCGCCGAAATCAACCGAGAATACCTCGCCTTCTGGGCAGAACGCCTCGTCGAAGCTGGCCTGCCGCCCCGAAAGCTATACACCCACGTTGCAGCCGGGGCGGGCGTAGTCGGCTCGCCAGAAGTCTCTTTCACAAACGCCCCCATTGACATCGCCTTCATCCCAAACGCCCGGCCCGGCTGGACCACCTACCCCATCGGCCCCCTGCGTCACGACTTCGAAGTTCTTTACCAAGCCCTCCACGCCCATGGCTCCCCACCTTGGGCCGCCACCGAAGCGGGCCCTCGCATGGGCCGCCTCTCCGTAGCTCCCGAGGAATACCTTTCACGCCATTTCGACTACGGCGCCACCCTCGTACTCTTCAACGTGGGAGCCACCTCCGACAACCTCGCCGACTCCCTCGCCGCAGGCGTATGGAGCGAACAGGCGATCACCGCCTACCGGAAGTTCCTACGCCCGAAGAAGTGATGCCTAGATTCGTTTCCTTTTACCCTTATCCCGCCTTCCGCCTTTCAAAACCGTCCGTCCAAGCGCTTGAGCTTTTCGACCAAAGCGGCCATGGCGAGGGGCGGTATGGATTCGCCGATGACTTGGCGGACGAGGCGGGGAGAAAAGTCCAGACCAGGGGCAGACCGCCCGAAGGGTACGCCGTCGAATCGGTAACGGCGTTTCCAGTTCGGATGGTCCACTGTGGAGAGGATGAGGATTTCGCGCAAGGAGAGGACGCGGTTTTGGTCAGGATGGCCCTTAAGGTCGCTGGAGATTACGCCGCTGTTCATCGTAAGGGTGCCGGCTGGTCTGTCCCACCTCATGCGTCGGTAGCTGGTGCGGAAGCCGCGTAGGAGCCGGCAAGTTCCGTTGCCCCGCACGGTGGGCTTGGGCAAGGAACCACCGCAAGAGCGGCAGGTCACGACTTCGGGCGGGTGGTCGGCGGCAAAGCAGGCGGGACAGGCATGGTTGTCGAAAGCGGTGGCGCCCTCGGGCGTGTGGCGCATCCAGAAGTACTGGTTGTCGTTCCAGCGAGGCACGCGGTGATAGGGATCGGCTGGATCGGCCAGGTTGTCCGAGGCGTCAAGTTTGGGCAGGTGCCCGATGGCTTGGCGCAAGGTTACGTGCGGCGGTAAGTCCGGCCCACCTCGGGTGGGATCGGGATGCAACTCGGTGGGACAGGAAGAAAAAATCTCGTCTCGAACAGGAGTTGTTTCACGAATGTGGGGAAGGCGACATCCAATCGTGATGAGCCGTTCGCGGTGGTGGGGCACGCCGTAGTCGCGGAAGTCTAGAATGGCCGAACGAAGAACGTAGCCGGAAGGATGCAGGCGACGGGCGAGGCAGGAAAGGATGTTTTCCGGTTCGTTCTGCTCGTTACGTATGACCGTGTTCTCCATGCGGCGGACGTTTTCAATGATGAACCAGTCCGGCCGAACTGTCTCGACGATGTCCATGCCCGGCAGGACGAGTCGGTTCCGTTCGTCCTCCTTCGGGCGTTGGCCCGCCCGGATGGCCGAAGAGATGCGTCCCGCGCCGTTGGAGGACATGCCCTGGCAGGGCGGAGACAAGGTGAGCAACCACGGACGCAAGCCGCCCAGTTTTTCACGCAGACACTCGACATAAGCTGGGGCCAGCTTCCAAACGTCGCCTTCGAACACCTCCGTGTGGGGAAAGTTGCGGCGTATCAGAGCCGCCCGGGACGGAACTAGTTCGCAAGCCGCCGCCACGGGAACGCCCGCTCCCCACTCCACCCCGACATCTCCGATGCCGCCACCGGAAAACAGGGAAGCGGACACACAGGCGACGTCTTCGCCTAGGCGCCGGTGTTCGCCTTGCTTTTCCCTCTTTCTTCCGCGTTTGGTCGTCATGCCCCGAACGGACGCCGACGTAAGCAAGAAGCTGGCCTCGGGTCAAGACCACCCGCGCCCGGACCTGCTCGTGTTCCCTTTTTGCAACCAACCCGCAAGGAGCGCTCAACCTCCGCCCGGACCTCGGACGAGGAACCGGGCGACTTGCTTGACAAGGGCGCGGAGGGCGTGCTTTTCGGGAGCGGTCTTTTGGAGTATGGCCTCGATTGCGAGGTGGTCAGCGGGAGCGAGTTCGCGGGCAAGTCCATAGCGGAGTAGGTGGGCGGTGAAGGCTTTGGCAAAGCGTTCGTCTTCCCCGGCGACAGCTTGCTTGAAGCGGACGATGTCGGCGAAGGGGTGCTTGCGCAGGAGGGTGCCGGATGGGTCGACGTCTCGGCCGTTCTCGTACTTGTCGCGCCAACGTCCGACGACGTCGAAGTTCTCAAGGGCGAAGCCGAGGGGGTCGATACGGGAGTGGCAACCCGCGCAGTCGGGGTTTTCACGGTGCTTGGCGAAGCGTTCCCGTATGGTGAGATGACGCTGGTCAGCATCGTCCTTTAGCGGCGGGACGTCGTTGGGGGGGGGTGGAGGCGGGTCGTTGAAGATGACCTCGATAATCCAAGCCCCTCGGGAAATGGGGTGAGTGCGCTTGGGGCCGGAGGTCATGCTGAGCACGGCGGCGTTGGTGATGACGCCTCCGTAGCGTGGGTCGGAGACGGGTGCACGTTGGAAGGCGTTGGAACGGAGCTTGGCACGGACTTCGTTGTCGAAGCGTTGCTTGTGGGCCTGCCGTTCCTTGTTCGGGTTTTTGGGCGGGGGAACGCGCTTGAGATCGGCTTCGGTTTGCTTGAGGAGGGCGGTAAGGCGTTCGCGCTCCGCCTTTTGCTCGGGGTTCAGGGCTTGGTCGAGATCTTGGGCGGAGACGTAGAGGTTTTGCCCGGTGGCGGCGGAGGAGGCTTCGGCGGGGGTGAGGGCCCGGTGGTAGAGGCGGGCGGATTCGATGGTCACGGCGAGATGCTTGTTGCCACCGGGGGGCAGGTGGCGGAGCCCGAAGATGACGGAGGTCCGGTTCTTGGGGAAGGTGGCGGCGCCTTTTCGGTAGGGTTTGCCGTAGGGTTTGCCGTTACGGTAGAGGGTGGTGGTTCCGTCCTTTTCGTAAACGAGGACGAGGTGGAGGGGCTCGTCGGGCTTGGCCGTCTCGGGGGTGGATTCGGGGGAGTCGAGAGTGCGGG
>CAXGVD010000134.1:0-6644 GCA_964012695.1 uncultured Opitutia bacterium | reverse complement strand
AATTTCCTGCGGCTGGACCACCAAGGACGGCCCCTTCGCCGACATAGACCACCGTATTAATATAATAGACACCCCAGGGCATGTGGACTTTACCGCCGAGGTGGAACGTTCCCTTCGGGTGCTGGACGGTGCCGTTGGCGTCTTCACGTCCGTGGAAGGCGTACAACCCCAGTCCGAGACCGTGTGGCGGCAAATGGACAAGTACAACGTTCCCCGACTCGGCTTCATCAACAAGATGGACCGCATGGGCTCTGACTTCCTCAATGCCGTAAGCACCATGAGGGAAAAGCTTGGGGCCAACGCCCACCCGCTCTACCTCAGCATCGGCGCCGAAGACCAGTTCAAGGGTCTCATCGACCTCGTAAAGATGAAGGCCTGCATCTACGACGAAAGCGATGAGTCCGGCGTCAAGTTCGACTACGCCGACATCCCCGCCGACCAAGCCGACCAAGCCGCCGAATACCGAGAAGCTCTGATCGAGGCGGTTTCCGACTTCGACGACGAAATCGCCGAAAAATATCTCGGCGGCGAAGACATTTCCGAAAACGATCTCAAGCTCGGCATCCGCAAGGCCACGCTTTCCCTCAAGTTCGTGGGCGTCATCCCCGGCAGCGCTTTTAAGAACAAGGGCGTGCAAATGCTCATGGACGCCGTAGTGGACTACCTCCCCTCCCCACTCGACCTTCCTCCCATGAAGGGCGAGGACGAAGACGGCGAAGAAGTTGCTGTGGCTCCGGACGATTCCGCAAAGGTCGCGGGCCTCGCATTCAAGCTCATGACCGACCCCTATGTCGGAAAGCTCGTCTTCTACCGCCTTTATCAAGGTACGCTTCAAAAAGGCTCCCAACTCTACAATCCGCGCACTAGAAAGACTGAGCGCGTTTCCCGTCTCATGATCATGAAGGCGGACGCTCGGGAAGACATTGACGTGGCCTACTCTGGGGACATCTGCGCACTCATCGGTGTTAAGGACGTGGTGACCGGCGACACTCTCGCCAACCGCGACCTCGACATCCGCCTCGAACCCCCCTCCTTCCCCGAGCCAGTCATCTCCATGTCCATCGAGCCTGCAACCAAGGCGGACCAGGAGAAAATGTCCATCGGCCTACAGCGCCTGGCGGAAGAAGACCCCACCTTCACCCTCTCCAGCAATGAGGAAACGGGCCAAACCATCATCGCGGGCATGGGAGAGCTTCACCTCGACATCATCCGCGACCGCCTCTTCCGGGAATTCAAGGTGGAAGCTACCGCCGGCAAGCCCCAAATCGCCTACCGCGAAACCATCCTCGGCAATGCCGACGGCGAAGGGAAATTCATCCGCCAATCCGGCGGCCGCGGCCAATACGGCCACGCCCTAATCAAGCTGGAGCCCAACGAAAAGGGCAAGGGCATGGAGCTTGAGAACAAAATCGTCGGCGGCTCTATTCCCAAGGAGTTTATCAAACCTACCTTCGACGGCATCAAGGAAGCCGCCCTGAACGGTGTCACCGCCGGCTACCCCGTCATCGACTTCAAGGTCACCCTCTACGACGGTTCGTTCCATGATGTCGATTCCTCCGAAATGGCCTTCAAGATGGCTGGCATCTTCGCCTTCAAGGACGCCATGAAGAAAGCCAAGCCGATCCTGCTGGAACCCATCATGAAGGTGGAGGTGAGCACACCGGACGAGTACCAAGGTGAACTCATGGGCGACCTAAACCGCCGCCGCGGACAAATCCAAGGCATGGAAACCCGTGGTAACCTCTGCGTCCTATCCGCCAACGTTCCCCTCGAAAACATGTTCGGCTACTCCACCGACATGCGCTCCCTCTCCTCTGGCCGTGCCGACTACTCCATGACTCCTTCTCACTTCGAGCAAGTACCTCAGAATCTCGTGGAGAAAATCGTGGAGACCTCCAGTCGAGAAGTAGCCCGCTCCTGAATCTTTTTTAACCGCAACCGCCCAACATTATTCACTTCTCATGACCGGTCAGCGCATACGCATCAAGCTCAAGGGCTTCGACTACCGGGTGATCGATCAGTCCGCATCCGACATCGTCGACACCGCAAAGCGCACCGGCGCCCGCGTAGCCGGCCCCATCCCCATGCCCACCCGCATCGAACGCTACACAGTTAATCGCTCTCCCCACGTAGACAAGAAGTCAATGGACCAGTTCGAACTGCGTACCCACAAGCGCCTAATCGACATCCTCGAGCCCACCGTCCAGACCGTGGACGAACTCAAGAAGCTCAACCTCCCGGCGGGAGTGGAAATCACTCTAAACATCTAGCTGGCCCACCCCTTTTCATTAAGAAGCAAACTTCTTCGAACGAAATATAGGACGCGCACCTTCATATTCAACAAGAACCTTTAAAGCAGGTATTAAAAAAGTGCTTCGGCCCGCCTGCCGCTTAAAGAAATGAACTTAGCCCTACTAGGAAAGAAGCTTGGGATGACCCAAGTTTATGACGAGGATAACAACCTCGTTCCCGTCACCATCATACAAGCTGGCCCCTGCCCCGTCATCCAAGTCAAGACGGCAGAAAAGGACGGGTACGACGCCGTCCAAATCGGCTTCAATCCCAAAGGCAAGTCCCCCAACAAGGTCAACGCCCCCACCAAGGCTCATTGCGCCAAAGCTGGAGCCGAACCCCAGCAGGAGTACCAAGAATTCCGCCTCAACGGCGACGCCGGAGAATACGAAGCCGGTACCGTCCTAACAGTTGAGAAATTCGTCGAGGTGGAGAAGGTAGACGTAGTTTCAAACACCAAGGGACGCGGCTTCCAAGGCGTCGTGAAACGCTGGAACTTCAAGGGCGGCCCAGCATCCCACGGTTCCATGTTCCATCGTCGCGGTGGATCCTACGGACTCTGTCAATGGCCCGGACGCGTATTCAAGAACAAGAAGATGCCCGGACACATGGGAGCCAAGAGCCGGACCGTCCAAAACCTCAAGGTGGTTAAAGTAATTCCCGAGAAGAACCTCATCCTCATCAAGGGCAGCGTCCCCGGACACAAGGAAGCCCTACTCACCGTCCGCGTGGCCAAGAAGTCCCGGACCAAAAAGGACGCCTGAACCCGCAAGGAGGAGCACGCTCAAGATGAAACTCAAAGCTTATTCAGCGGACGGTTCCGAAGCAGGCGAAAAGGAAGTCGCCGGCTTCCCGACCTTCGACGACGACAAAGGCGTGGACGCCCTGCGCCAAGCCATCCTCGCCATCCGTGCCAACCGCCGCCAAGGCAACGCCTCTACCAAGAACAGGGCCGAAGTCAGCGGCTCCGGAAAAAAGCTTTACCGCCAGAAAGGACTAGGTGCAGGCCGCGTGGGTGACAAGCGTGCTGGCCAAAGGCGTGGAGGCGGCATCGCCTTCGGCCCCAAACCGCGTTCCTTCAACCAGAAGGTGAACCGCAAGGTGAAGCGCCTCGCCCTCGCTCGAGCCCTCTTCGAAGGGGCCGACGAAGGCCGCCTCGCTCTCATCGACGAATGGAAGGTGGAGCAACCCAAGACCAAACTCTTCGTTCAAGTCATCGACAAAGTGGTGCCCGACTCCAAGCGCGTCCTCATCGTGGACGACGCCTTCTCGGACGACTTTGGGCTCGCTGCTCGCAATGTCTCCCGGGTAGCACTCGGACGAGCGCAGGACCTCAACCCCCTCGACCTCGCAACGGCCGAAAACGTCGTCTTCAGCACCAAGGCGCTGGACGTGTTGCTGGCCAAACTCGGAGAAGAGAGCGAATCATGAGAGAGCCCGTAGACATACTCGTGGAAGCGTTGTTGACCGAAAAGTCCACCATGCTTTCCGCCAACCTTAACCAATATGTCTTCAAGGTGAACCCTAAGGCTACCCGACGCCAAGTGGCAGAGGCCGTGGAGCGGGTCTTCGGCGTGGGCGTTGCCCGCGTGAACATCATGAATGTCAAGGCCAAGCTCAAGCGTGACCGGGCCCGCCGCAACCGCCTCGGCTCCAAAGGCGGTATGAAGAAAGCCATCGTCACCCTCAAACCGGGAGACTCCATCGACCTCACCTCCTGAGCCCGACCGACCCAAGAAGAGCCAAGGGAAAAACTTCAACCTTTTCGGACCCATGCCGATCATTCACCACAAACCCGTCACGCCATCCTCGCGCTTCTACGCCCAGAATAAGCACGAGGTGGCCAAGAAGCGCCCCGAGCGCGCCCTCACCAAAGGCAAGCACCGCAAGAAGGGACGCAACTGCTACGGTCGCATCACTTCCCGCCGCCGGGGCGGAGGACACAAGCGCCTCTACCGCCAAATCGACTTTCGCCGTTCCCGCCTGGACGCCCCCGCCACCGTCCTCGCCATCGAGTACGACCCCAACCGAACCTCCCACATCGCCCTGATCCAATACGAAGACGGGGAAAAGGCCTACGTCCCCGCCCCTACCGGAGTGGAGGAAGGCGATGTCTTGCTCAGCTCCGATTCCGCCGTGGACTTTAAGCCCGGCAACGCCATGCCGCTCTCCCTCATGCCCGTTGGCACCCGCGTACACTGCATCGAGCTTCTCCCCGGCGCCGGAGCCAAATTGGCCCGATCCGCTGGCGTGGGCGCCCGTCTCATGGCGGTGGAGGGAGACCAAGCCACCCTCAAAATGCCCAGCGGCGAGATCCGCATCGTCAAGGCCCGCTGCCGTGCCACCATCGGCTCCGTCGGCAACTCCGAACACCAGAACGCCTCCATCGGCAAGGCAGGCCGGAACCGCTGGAAGGGGCGCCGCCCTCGCGTCCGCGGCGTGGCCATGAATCCCGTGGACCACCCCATGGGCGGCGGCGAAGGCCGCACCTCTGGCGGTGGACACCCCCAGTCTCCGTGGGGACAACTCTCCAAAGGCTACCCCACCCGCAAGAAATCCAAGACCACCAACTCGCAAATTCTCGTGCGCCGCAACGGTCGCAAGATGAAGTAAACCGCTCCTACCGCCCGAGAATCCCGCCAACAGGAAGACGCACCCATGGCACGCTCCCATAAAAAAGGTTTCTACGTCGATCCCCACCTCAGCAAGAAGGTGAGCAAGGCTCAGGAAACCAACGACCGCAAACCCATCAAGACTTGGTCCCGCCGCTCCACCATCACCCCTGACTTCGTCGGACTGAACTTCGCCGTGCACAACGGCAAGAACTTCCTCCCCGTTTACGTGACCGAAAACATGGTGGGGCACAAGCTCGGCGAGTTCGCCGCCACACGGGCCTTCAAGAGCCACAACCCCCACACCCAGAAGTAAGCACCCCCTCAACCACTCACCCGTATTAGACAATGGAAGCCAAGGCATACAGCAAACACCAGCGCATTTCGCCGAAGAAAGCCAGGGAAGTCGCCAGGACCCTGCCTGGACGCACGGCGGGTGAAGCCACCGAGCTGCTCAAGTTCATACCGCGGAAGGCCGCCCGTCTCCTTGGCAAGACCCTGCGATCGGCCATGGCCAACGCCGAGAACAACGCAAACCTAGCTGCCGAGGACCTCGTCATCCGCGAGGCCATCATCGAGGAGGGCGCCGCCCTCAAGCGCTTCCGCCCCTGCGCCCGCGGGTCCGCCCACCCTTACAAGAAAAGAATGAGCCACATACGCATCGTCCTCACCGACGAAGCCTAAGAATCATGGGACAGAAGGTAAATCCGATCGGTTTCCGTCTGGGCGTGCGCCGCAACTGGAGCGCCCGTTGGTACGCCAACAAGAAGGACTACGCGAACTTTCTAGAAGAGGACTGCCAGATCCGCGCCGTCCTCGACAAGAAACTGCGCTTCGCCTCCGTGCCGCGCGTCGTCATCGAGCGTGCCTCCACCCGCACCCGGGTCACCATCTGGACGGCACGCCCTGGCATAGTCATCGGGCGCAAGGGCCAGGAACTGGACAACCTCCGCGACGCCCTCGTCAAGAAGGTAGGCAAGGACGTGCGCCTCGAAGTCCAAGAAATCAAGAAGCCCGACCTCGTGGCCTCCCTCGTCGCCGAGAACGTGGCCCTCCAACTGGAGCGCCGCATAGCCTTCCGCCGGGCCATGAAGAAAGCCGTGCAGACCACCATGTCCATGGGTGCCGAAGGCATCCGCATCCAGTGCGCGGGGCGTCTCGGCGGCGCAGATATAGCCCGCACCGAGAAACAGCGCGAAGGCCGCGTACCTCTCCACACCCTGCGCGAAAACATCGACTACGGATTCGTGGAAGCCAACACCGTCTATGGCATCATTGGCATCAAGTGCTGGATTTGCCTGAAGGACGAAGACCGCCTCTTCTAATCGCCCTCCCCTCCTCCGGACCCACTTAAGCCGAGACCGCAAACCATGCCGAAACTCCTTCCATCCCGCACCAAGTACCGCAAAGTCCACAAGGGACGCATTCGCGGCATTGCTTCCCGCGGTGCCACCGTCTCCTTTGGCGAGTACGGCATCCAGTCACTAACTCGCGGACGCATGACCTCCAACCAAATCGAAGCCGCCCGGGTGGCCATCAACCGCCACCTCAAGCGTAAGGGCAAGGTCTGGATTCGCGTCTTCCCTCACAAACCTGTGACTAAGAAGCCCGCCGAAACCCGCCAAGGCAAGGGGAAGGGACCCGTGGACCACTGGGTAGCCATCATAAAGCCGGGACATGTCCTCTTCGAGATTGCAGGCTGTTCCCTCACCTTGGCACGCGAGGCCCTCAGCCTGGCCG
>CAXGVD010000133.1:0-6659 GCA_964012695.1 uncultured Opitutia bacterium | reverse complement strand
CCCTTGCTTCCGCCGCCTCGCTTTGGCTCAAGAGCGGTAACGCCGAGCGCGGTCTCTTCGCCGATCCTCGGGCCCACAGCATCGGCGACCTGCTTACCATCGACGTATCCGAAAGCTCCTCACTCGCCGCGTCCCAGAACACTACCCGCAACCGCCAGTCCCAAATCGAGAACGCGGTGAAGAAGTTCCTCTTCGCGGGGAGCAAGATGGGCACTCACGGGGGCAAGCTGCCCGAAACCGAAATCGAAACCAAGAGCAGCAGCAATGGCGGCGGTGCCATCGCCAATACCTCCAACCTCAAGGGTAAAATCGGCGTTGTGGTGATCGACAAGTTGCCCAACGGCGTGCTCGTGGTCGAGGGCGCACGCATGGTCACCTTCTCGGGAGAAAGCTACTTTGCCGTCTTCAAAGGCCTTGTGCGCCAACAGGACATCGGCTTCGGCTTCAAACAGCGCTTGCGCTATCGCAACGTGGTTTCCTCACAGTTCGTCTCCGACGCTCAAATCGAGTTCGTCGCCAAGGGGAGCTTGAACGACGCCCAGAAGGAGTCCTGGTATCAGCGCATCTCCACGATTCTCAACCCGTTCTGATTTTTCGACATGAAGAGTCTCTCAAGCATCGTCACCTTCCTTTGCGCCTTCGTCCTCGGGTCGTCGGTGCTTTTCGGCGCCAGGATCGCGGACCTCACCGAGGTCAAGGGACGTCGTCCCAACCAGCTGACCGGCTACGGCATCGTGACTGGCTTGGCGGGGCAGGGGGACTCGCGCATTGAGTACACCGAATTGGGCATCCTGAACGCCTTGGAACGTCTCGGGGTCCGGGCGGATAAAGCTGACGTGTCCCGAAATATCGCCGCCGTCACCGTGACCGCCAACTTCGCTCCCGACGCCAAAGCGGGCACCCGCATGAACGTCACCGTGGCCTCCATAGGCAACGCGGACTCCTTGCAGGGTGGCGTGCTGTTGCAGACTCCGCTCTTCGGGGCGGACGGCACTGTCTACGCCGTGGCCCAAGGCCCCGTTTCGGTGGGGGGGCTCTCCGCAGGCAACGCCGGCGGTGCCAACGTGCAGCTGAACCACCCCACCACGGGCATCGTCAACAAGGGAGCCATCGTTGAGCGCGAAGTGGAGCAGAACATGGTGAATGCGGACCAGTCTCTGGACCTCCTACTTCGCCATCCCGATGCTGTTACTGCCACCAAAATGGCCCAAGCCCTCAACAAATACTACCCTGGATCCTCTCAAGCTGCGGACCCCGCCACCGTTAACGTGCGGATTCCCGCCGCCTTCCGGGGGCAGGAGACGAACTTCCTCGCCGCCATCAGCCAAGTGGACGTCCGTCCGAATGTGCCCGCCAAGGTCATCGTGAACGAGCGTACGGGCACCATCGTGGCCACCGAGGCCGTCCGCATTTCCCCCGTGGCAGTGAGCAATAGCAATGTCACCATCTTCATCACCCCCGCCGATCGGGTGAGCCAACCCCTTCCGTTCAGCGCGGGAGCGACCCAGTTGCTGCAGGGAGCGGACGCAGAGTTGATCGAGGAACAGGGACGCTTCGAGGCTATCGACACTCTGGACCCTCAAGGTGCCACAACCGTCCAGGATTTGGCGGGGGCCTTGAACGAGCTTGGGCTCACGACTCGCGAAATGACCTCCATCCTCCAACTAATGCAGGACGCCGGCGCCTTGCAGGCCGAACTCGTCATCAACTGATTCCTTTCCTCTATTTCACTCATGTCCGAAGCATCCGCAGTTAACGCTTCCCTTTACGTGGGAATGGATACTGCCTCCCTCCGCTCCATGGCTGCGTCCAAGAACGTTAAGCCCGAGGAGAAGGCGGCCGCAGTGGCCACTCAGTTCGAGTCCGTTATGGTCAAGCAATACCTGAAGCAGGCCCTCAAGCCCCTTTTTAAGGGTGTGCTCAACGAGGACGGCGGTGCCGCCGGCATGTATCGCCACTTCTTTACCGATGCCATGGCCGAAAGCATAGCCAGAGGCGGAGGTTTCGGCCTTTCTAGCGTTCTGCAGGCTCAGTTGACCAAGAAACTTGGTGCCGAAGCTGCGGCGGAGGCCAATCGCATCGCCGAGCAAACCGCTCTTCGCATGCAGGAAGAACAAAACGAAACTCTCGACGAATCGAACGATGGTTAACTTAACCCAACCCACCGAATCCGTTTCCGCTGACTTCGCCTGGGAGGACCTCCTACACCTCCTGCGAGACGAATTGCAGGAATACGGTGGACTCATGGGCTTGCTTAGCGCCCAGCAGGAGAGCATCCTCAACCGCGAGCCCGAAACCTTGTTGGAGCTCAACCAATCCGTCCGGAGCCAGATGGAGACCAGCCAAGTGCTGCAGGATCGGCGCAACGGATACGTGCGTGAACTCGCTTCCGACTTCGGTAAGGCTGAGAATTCCGCCCTTTCCGAACTCCTGCCCTGCTTCCCCCCCGTCACCCGTCCAATGTTCGAGAGCATTGTCGAGGAAATCAACAGCCTCATCGCCAAGATACGCCGTAAGCTGGATCAGAACCGCCGCTTGCTCTCCCGTCTCAACGAGGTCACCGAACAGATTCTCGCCGTGGCCGATCCTCGGGCCCACTCGAAAACCTATGACCGCAGAGGCGACCTGGCGCGTCTTGCCTCCGCCGCCTACAAGCCGACGCTTGAGGAATCCGCCTGACCCTGCCGACTCGCCGTAACTTTTTCCCACCGTGTCACTCCTCGGAGAAATCACCAAGAATAACCAGGCCCTTCGCTACCACGCGAAGAGTGCCGAGATCGCGGGCAAGAACCTGGCCCACGTCAATGATGAGGACTACGCTCGCCAGCGCGTGCTTTCCCGCGATGGTTCCATGTACCGGGAGGTGGGCTCCCTTGGCACCTCCGCCCTCGAAATGGGCGGCCTCGATCACGCCCGCAGCGACCTACTCGACCGGCGTGTCGTTTCCGAAGTGGCCGAGACTGCTTCACTCGAAGCCCGCAAGGAAATCCTCGACCTGCTCCAATCCGTTCTCGGCGAACGGGTCACCCGCCAGGGAATCAACGGCGGACCGGATGACAAATATGAGAGCGATCTCGCCCCCGGCAGCCTCGCCCGGGCCCTCAACGACTTCTTCAACTCTTTCCAGGAGTTGACCGCCTCCCCCGACGAAGTCGCCATCCGTCAGGAACTGTACCATAAGGTCCACACCCTCGGCAAACGCTTCAACGAGGCGGGCGAAAAGTTCGAGAATGTCGAGGCGGACCTCACCACTACCGTCCAGCAGGCCGTGGTAGAGGTCAACGCCATCCTCAGCAAACTGCACGAGGTAAACAAGCAAATCCGCCGCTTCGAGTTGCAGGACAAAGGCAAGGCCGCAACGTATCGCGACCGCCGCCAAGCCCTCCTCGAACAGCTCTCCAAGCTGATGAGCGTGAAGGTGGAGCAGGACAAGGACCGGACCACGGGTCAGGAGAGCGGTTTGGTGAACCTTTTCGTCACTGGAGCCAAGGGAGAGAAGATCAACCTTCTCGACCCCAACGGTCCCAAGAAAATCAGTACGGACTGGGGGCAGGAATTCGACCTCAAGGCACAGGCCGGCGTAGGTGCCGAGGCCGCCCGCGTGCGTGCCAAAATCAGTGCCGACGGCAAGCTGGGCCGGGTGGAGGTGATCGACGGCGGAGCCAAGTATTCCGACGCCGACGGCCCCATTCTCGTCGCCTTCCCTCCGCCTCCGAGAAAGGAACAGCAGGCAACCGACGCCCAAGCCCAAGGGGGCGCCGCCAACCAAGCTGGAGTCGTGGGCGGAGACGCTGCTGCTCCCGCCGCCGAGCAGCAGGCTGGCCAGCCTGTCAACCGCGCTCCGCAGGTGGGCGCCCAGACTGGTGCCGCTCCCGCTGCCGGAGCCGCCGCAGGGGCAGGAGCCGCCGTAGGAGCCGGAGCCGCCGCAGGGACTGGAGCCGCTGCAGGAGCCGGAGCCGCCGCAGGGGCTGCAGCAGTATCCCCCGCCTTGTACGCCTATGAAAAGGGAGAGGTCTTCCATTACGAGGGTGGCTACTACCAAGCCCTCGCCAACACCGCCAAGGGGGACAACCTTGCCGACGAAGCCAAATTCGTAAAAATAACCTCAATCCCCAAGGGCGACCAAGTTCGCGAATTCCTTCGCCGCCACTCCGACGTGGAAAGCTACGCCAAGGGCGAACAGTTCTACTTCGAAGGCAAGCTCTATCAAGTCACGGGGGAAATCTCTCCTTCCGTGGATGAAGCGGGGACTGCGGATGCCGCCGGCATCCCCTCCGCCAGCCAAGCCTACTTGGCCGGAGACGTCATGCTCTACAACGGCCTCTACTACCAAGCAGCGGAGGCCGTCCAACTGGGGCAAACCCTGCCTCCCGCCGGTTCCGTCGCGGGCGACAAAGTGAACGGCTTCCACGTTCTCGGGGCAAGTTTGCCCGCTGCCGACATGCCCCCCGCCCAACTGCTATATCTCAACCCTACGGCTTCCGAAAACGTGACCAAGGGGCAGTTCGTCAACTACAACGGCAAGTACTACCTCGCAAATTCCGACTTCACCACGGGTGGTACTCCGACGAGCACCTTCAACCCCGTCAACGCGTCCGAACTCGTGGAGGTCAAGACCATCGTGGACAAGTCCGTCAAGACCTTCGACCGGACTCAAACGACCTTCCAAGGGAAGGAAGGGCAAATCCTTTACGATGCCACCACTGACTCCCACTACACCGTCACGGCCAGCTTCACGATCAATTCCCAGACGGACGTGTCCACTTTTAACCCCACCGACGCGAAGTGGGAGCCTTTCCTCCGAAAGGTGAGTCCCAAGTTGGTTGGCGGGAGCAAGAACGAGATCATCCGTCGCCTTGAACCAGTGACCTTCAACCCCGCTTCCGGACCAGCCGTAGAGCTGAACTTCGGCTTGGCCGAGGCCGTGCTGAGCAAAGGGGAGGTCGTCGGCTTCAGCATCCTCGGCGAAGGTAAGGGCTATCCCTCCACCGACGCCGTTTTCGTGGACGGTGTCGAGCTGGCCTTGGACGCCGGAGCCATGCACGGCTTCCAGCGCGTCCGGTTGGAGGAGATGGAACTCTTCCGCAAGCACCTCAACACCTTGGCCAAGGACTTCGTTACCAAGGTTAACCAAATCTACAACCCCGAGGATGAGCCCGGCGGTTACGTCTTCGGCTTCGAGGCCAACTTGGGCCGTGCCCGCCAAGGCGCCAACGAGATCATGGAGAAGGAGTACGGAATCGTTGGCTCCGAGGGCGACGGCCAATTCACCCTCTTCCGCGAAGAAGTGGACATGACGGTGCCTTACCCCGAGAAGGAAACCTTTATGGTGACCTACTCCACTCCCGTCTTCCCCGAGCAAATGGCGGGCAAGGCTCCCTTCATTCGTGGAAGCAACGACACCCAGCTCGCGTTACTGGACCCCAACTTCGTGAAAGTATACGGCTCGGCCCGCCGCATGAAGCATGTCACGCTGGAGGGGGACAACAAGTATCCGGGCGCGGACGGAGCAACCGGCACCGACGACGATGGTCGCACCATCATGAAGGCCTACGAGGACGTCCCCTTCCGCATTCAGCAGGGCGACCGGACCTTCGTGATGGGGGACAACTTCCAGTTCGACGCCATTCCCTCCAACTCTTGGAACGTTGCCAAGAGCATGCGGGTCGACGATGACTTCACCGTAGAGAGCATCAAAACTTCCGTGGAAACCGCAGAGGGTGCCAACGACGTGGCCCTGGCCATCGCCGAACTCGCCAACGGGGAGTTCACCGACCGCGTATCCGCCATGAATACCACCATCGGCAACTCCCTCTCCGACGTGGCGGACAACCTCGACCACCAGCAAGCCGTCGAGCGTCTGCTTCTGGACGAGCGCCAAGCCGTAAGCTCCGTCTCTATCGACGAGGAAGTCTCCTCCCTGATGCGCTACCAACGCTCCTTCCAAGCCTCGGCCCGCGTTCTTTCCACCTTGGACCGCATGCTCGAACTAGTAGTTATGGGACTCACCCGCTGAACCCGTTCCAGCCTAACGTCTTCTCCTTTTTTCATCCATGAGACTTCCGAACCTCAGCACCGCCGACAACCTGACCGAGACAATGCTCCGGTTGGATCGCAGGCGCATGGAATTGGAAAACCAAGTTTCCAACGGACAGAAAATTACCCTGCCCGAGGACGACGGCATGCGCATGGGCCGGGTGATCAAGCTGGACGCGGAAAAAAGCACCCTTTCCCAATACCGCCGAAATGCTTCCCATGCTACCGAGTACCTCAACGCCTCGCACCTGAACCTGGACAAGCTTCGGGAAGTGACCGTGCGGGCTCAGGAGATCGCCCGCGTGGCCGGGTCGGGCCTAAACGGCCCTGCCATGGAGACCTACGGTTTCGAGGTGAACCAACTCATCGAGGAAGCCTTGAACCGGGTAAACTCCACCCACCGCAAGCGGGCCCTCTTTGCGGGAACGGAAACCAAGCCCAACTTCGGTTCTACCGAAGTCAAGTTGGGCAAGCGTTTTCAGAAGACCATCGCTCTCTCTGGCAACTATGTCGGCTCTGCCAATGCCGACGGCAAATGGGAGATGGCGCAGGGCGACAAGCTCACCTTTCGGATCAACGGCGACGACTACGTCTTCACCACCAACGCCGCTGGCGTCACTACC
>CAXGVD010000132.1:0-6661 GCA_964012695.1 uncultured Opitutia bacterium | reverse complement strand
CCCTCGAGGAAGTCTTGAAGTATACTGGAAAATCCTGCAACTTAGCCAGCCATGCCATATTTCCAATACGTAGCTGCCGACCATCAAGGCAACTCCTCCAACGGCACAGTGGAAGCGGAGACCCAGGAACAAGCGACCGCCCTGCT
Organism: uncultured Opitutia bacterium; assembly: GCA_964012695.1. Classification (GTDB taxonomy): domain Bacteria; phylum Verrucomicrobiota; class Verrucomicrobiia; order Opitutales; family Seribacteraceae; genus CAXGVD01. The sequence continues at coordinate 6,515 of CAXGVD010000132.1, read as the reverse complement.
CGCCCAGAGCGGCCTTACCGTCACCCAAATCGCTCCCTATCAGGAGGAAGGCGCCGGCGGCGGAAAGAAGAAAAAGAAGAAGAAGGGCGGCGGACTCGGCTCCATTGAGATTGGCGGAGGCCCCACCAAGGAGGACATCAGCGTCTTCACCCGCCAAATGTCTACTCTCATCCAAGCCGGCCTCCCTCTCCTCCGAAGTTTGGAAGTGATGACCAAGCAACAGGAGAAGAAGCCCAAGTTCCGCTCCATGCTCGAGGAAGTCTCCGAAAAGGTCTCCTCGGGCGGCAATCTTTCCGACGGTCTAGCCCTGTTCCCCAAGTGCTTCGACAACCTCTTCGTCAACATGGTCAGGGCGGGTGAAGCCGGGGGGGTGCTGGAACTCGTCCTTGATCGCCTCGCCCATTTTCAGGAAAAATCCATTCGTACCATCAAGAAGGTGAAGTCTGCCATGATCTACCCCACCGTGATCATGTTCGTCGCTGTCGCCATTGTCATCTTGCTCATGATGGTGGTCGTTCCCAGTTTCGAGCAAATCTTCCAAGATATGCTCAAGGGTGCAGCCTTGCCCGGCCCTACCCAGATCGTCGTTGGCATCAGTCGCTTGTTCTCGGAGAGCCCCGTCATCGTCCTTGGCGGTATCGCTGGTTTCGTGATCGGCACCATCCTCCTCAAGAAAACCAAGCGCGGTTCCCGCATGTTCGATTGGCTCTCCCTGCACGTGCCCGCCGTCAAGGACGTAGCCGGTAAGTCCAACATCTCCCGCATAACCCGCACCTTCGGCACTCTCCTGAGCAGTGGCGTTCCCATCCTGCAGGCTATTCAAATCACTCGCGACACACTGACCAATGTCTTCTTCATCGAAGCCCTCGACCGCGTTCACGACTCAGTTCGAGACGGCGAAGCCATGGCCACCCAGATGGACCGCGAGGATGTTTTTCCCACTATGGTCACCAGTATGGTCGAGATCGGAGAGGAGACGGGTGAACTTCCCGACATGCTGACCCGTATTGCCGACAACTATGACGAGGACGTGGACAACGCCGTTTCCGCCATGACCTCCCTCATCGAGCCCATCATGATTGTCTTTCTCGCCGTAGTCGTAGGCTTCATCGTCATCGCCCTCTTCCTCCCGATTGTCGAGATCATCAACACCATCGGCCAGTAAAACGATGTGAAGCGGAACGGGGAAGCCCTTTCGGAACCCCTAAGCTTGATAAGGCGCAGCAGCCTTTAGGTTGTTCGCGTAGACAGACCGCCGTAGCCGCATTTCTTCAAATGCTGATACGGTTCCGAACCACCTGCCCCCGCGTTATCCTGTTGGACCCAGACGACAGGAAAGGGCGGCGGCAACGCCCCGCAAGGTTTGGGTTTCCACGTCCGTGGTTTTGCCGTCGTGGTCTATGGTTCTGGAGCAGGCCTCAAGGAAGGCGCGTTTTTCCAGTGGACGTAGACGGGCGAGGCTTTTCACGGCGGCGTCGAGGGAAGCTATAGAGCAGTCCTGAGAGGAGGGAAGAGAAACGTTTCCTCGGGTGAGGGCGGAGAGGCCCGCTCGAAAGGCGGGCTCGGGGTCTGCCCCTTCCTGACCGTGGTGCGCGAGGGACCCGAGAACCAGCAGGCAGTCCGGCAACAGCTTTTTCGCGGAAGCAGTTCCGTGTAGGGGGCGGGGAGGGGAGAAGCGGGCGGTCAGGTCGTGGTCGATCACCTTGCGCAGGCTCCACTCGAAGAGATCCAGGCGCTGGTCGGCGGCGGCGAGTTGGTCCACGGCGCTGCGGAAACTTGCGAACTGTCCTGGAGAAAGGTGAGCCAAGGCGGGGGAGGCCAGCTCTACCAAGGTGAACTTTCGTTCGGCGTTAAGCCCCGGGAGAAGGGCCGCTGCTTTTTCCGTTTCCTTGTCCGTGCCGGTTTCCGTTTGGGCGCTGAGGAAGGCTAGCTGCTTGTCCCTGACATTCGGACTTCCGTCTAGCAAAAGGGCGTAAATCACGCAACGAGCCCCGAAGGGTTCGCGGGCGAGGTCGAGGAGGTCTTTCGGGATTTCCGCAAGGGTTTGTTCCGCCCGTTCCACTTGTTCCGGGGTGGGCGCTCCCGCGGCTTGGAGAGCTTGGGCGGAAGGTGGCGGCGCTGCAGGGGGCGAGGACTCGGGCGGGCTTGCGTGAGGAGGAGTGGTTTGCTTCTTCGGAGGTGAAGCCTCTAGCTTGCTCGCGAAGCCGGAGGTTCCGGCGAACTCGGAGGCGTGGGGCGTCTCTCGAAGAGAGTCGGTGTCTGGGAGGTCACCCTTCCAGTTCGGCTCTATCCTGCGAATTCTTTTGTCCAGCGGCGGGTGGGTGGCGAAGAGGCTGCTTAGGGCGGAACCAAAGAACAAGTGACTACACTCGGAAGCGTTCGGAGTCTCCAGTTTGGAGCCCGCCGAGAGCCCGCCTATCCGCTTGAGTGCCCCGGAAATGCCCTCGGGGTTGCGAGTGAATTGAACAGCGGATGCGTCTGCCAGGAATTCACGTTGTCGGCTCACGGCCGCCTTGATCAGGCCGCCGAAAAAAGCCCCTACGTAGCCGATGATCAAGATTCCCAAGCCTGCCACCAGCAAGGCGACGCCCAAGCCTCCCCCTTCCTTGTTTCTTCGCCCGCCCATCAGGTGCGGGGAGATGCGCATCAGGAAATAGCCTATGCCCGCGATCAGCAGAATTCCGTGCAATACGCCGATTAAGCGAATGCTCAGGCGCATGTCCCCGTTCAGGATGTGGCTGAACTCGTGGGCCATCACCCCTTGTAATTGGTCGCGATTCAGCTTTTCGGCACACCCTCGAGTGATCCCGACCACCGCATTCTCCGGCGAGTATCCGGCTGCGAATGCGTTGATCGCCTGCTCCTCCATCATGTACACAGGAGGCACGGGGCAGCCCGAGGCAATTGCCATTTCCTCCACCACGTTCAGGACGCGCTTCTCGGTGAGGTCCTTGGTGTTGGGACAGAGAAGAGTTCCGCCCAAGCTTTCGGCAACCACCTTGCCGCCTCCCGACAGCATCCCGATCTTGTAGAGACTCCCCAGTCCCACCACCAACAAGGTTCCCAACCCTACCTTTAAAGCGAGCCCTAAGTCCCAGACGATCTTTTCGGTGTAGGGATCTCGAGACAGAAGAAACGAGGCCAGCCCGTACAAGGCCAAGAAGGTGCAGAGTACGGCCAGAGAAAAATAGAAGACGAGTAGACTCGTGCCCCGCTTCGCCTTGTCCTGATGTTCGAAGAAATCCATGACTAGCCAGCCCGCTCAACCCAATTAAAACATAGCCGCATTTCTTCAAATGGGGTCCCCCGGCGGAGCAGGACTGACTCGGCTTCGACCGAATGCATTCCAATGCGAAGGTTTTCAGCTCCGGGATTGTCGAGACGGGGTGCGCCTGAATAGCTCAGAAAGAGACCTTCGGGGCCTCGGCGATCTTCTTGCTTTCGAACTCCAGCAAAGATGCGTCCTGTCCGTGCCCGAACATTCCCGCGAAGAAGACGGGCGGGAAGGTTTGCTTGTAAGTGTTGTAGGCGGTCACGGAATCATTGAAGGCCTGGCGGGAGAAGGACACCTTGTTCTCCGTCGTGCTGATTTCCTCCTGCAGGTTGGCCATGTTCTGGTTGGCCTTCAGGTCGGGGTAGCTTTCGGAGAGGGCGAACAAGCGACCCAAGGCGCCGCCGAGCATACCTTCCGCTCCTGCCAACCCGGCCATGGCTGCGGCGTCTCCGGGGTTGCCCGCCGCCTGTTGAAGGCATCCGGAAGCTTGGTTGCGTGCCTCGATCACGGCCTCCAAGGTTTCCCGTTCGTGCTTCATGTAGCCTTTCACCGTTTCCACGAGGTTCGGAATAAGGTCGTAGCGGCGTTGGAGTTGCACCTCGATTTGGGAGAAGGCGTTTTCGAAGCGGTTCTTTAAGGCGACCAAGTTGTTGTACACGCCGATGACGTAAAACAGCAACAGCAGGCCGATGACGCCAAGGACGATTAGAGTGATGACTGTTCCGCTCATGATGAAGATTCCTTTCGTTCTGTGGAGTTCCGGAGGGCGCGCGACGATTCCGAGGTCAATTGCTGCGCCGTGTGCAACTGCCTCTGAAAGATGACGAAGGATTCGTTGGCGGCAAGCTCTTCCGTGACAAGTTTGCGGATTGTTTCTGCCCGGATGGCATGCAACTCGTCGGAAATGGCTTCGATGCGCTCCTGGTTCGTACCCTTCACCAGTTCGCCCGTTAGGGCGCTCACCTGCTCAAAATAGACGTCTAGGCTGTCCTTCCTTCGTTGCAGGAAAAACTCCTTCAGGCCCACGCCTACACCCCAGGTCACGGCCAGCACGGAGAGTAGTAGTGCCATGGGTTCCGCCCAGTTTTGGAGGAAGCCGGGGTCGTCGCGCTCGTAATGCTGGCGGGCGCCCTCGTGCAGGGGGAATTGCAAGTGAGTCCCTGGCTCGGGGCGGGAAATTCGGGCGAGCAAGGGATGAGCCAGGGCGAGGGAGGCCCGGGACTCGTGCACCGTCCTCGTCAACTCGAAGACGTCGCTGGCCGCCAAATCCGCCCGGCAGACGAGGACCACGTCGGTGGCGACGGTTGGCAAGTCCTCCTCGGGCAGTCCGCGCCCTGGTCCCACGGGATAAGCTCCCGCCGGGATGACCGAACTTCTGGCGAACGGGTAGGCGTGCGCCGAGGCGGCGTTGAGCAGGGGAAGCAGGCGAAGCCCGCCTGCCTTCAAGGCTTCCGCCACCACTCGGTTGCCCATCCCCGTGACTACGCAGACGGCGTCCGTTTGGCCCTCCCTGAGGCTGTCAATGCCCTCCCGCAGGCTTTCGCGACGCACTCTTTCCTCGTCGATTGGGATGCCCAACTGAGTAAAGGCGGCCTTGGCGAGGTTTTCCGTACCGCCTCCCTCAAGGCCAATGGATATCACTTTTTCGGCCAAGCTTGGCGTGGAAACTTCGCCCTCCCTCACGAGGACGTGCAGGACTTCCTCGTACAAAGTGGCCACTGCCCGGGCGTCGTCACTTCCGGGCGTGTCGTTCTGGACGAAGCCCAAGTCGGCCTCTCCCGTTGCCAACCGTTTGAGGTTCTCGGCACTGCCCGACCCAGGCGAAACCGTTGCCTTCCACCCGTTCGCCTTTGCCAAGGTGGTCGCCAGAGCTTGGGCGCCCGCCGCATAGTTTCCCCCGGCTTCTCCGCCCGTGATTTTCCAGTTCTTCTTCGGGTCACCAAACAGCAGGAAGTAAAGTGAGGCGACAAGCGCCACGCCCACCAATACGGCCCAAAGGTATGCCCGAGAATTCGTCACTTAACGGCAGAAGTGTACCAGCCTCGCCAACCCGCCGGCCATTGTAAATAACAAGGAATTTTGGAATGGTGGGGCCCTGTTGCCCTAGGTTTGCGACATCCGTCTATTCCCGAAGGGACGCGATGTGAAAGCCCGGAGCGAGAGCCCTGGGCTAGAGAGCTTTCAACCAAGAAGAGGCGGGAAGGGGCGTAATCCCTCCTCATGGCCAGGGGGAAACCTCTCGCCAGAAATAGCCTCTTTGTTTGCCTCGGCCTTCTCGCCAGAGAAGTAGGCAGGGGCGGCGGGGGAGGGGGGCGGGTAACTCGCCTGCGCGCGATAACTGCAAAAGTCGCCTTGGCGGATACTTGTGGAGGCGGAAGGCGCGGCTCGTCCTTTCCGTCCACATGCGAACGGGGGTGGTTTCGTGGGTGAGGAGGTCGAGCAGGGGAGCGGGTAGGAGGCCGGTCCGGACGGAATTCATCAAACGCTCGGCGAAGGCGAGGGTGTCAAGGCGGTGACGATTCACCCCCTTCGGTTCTTCCGTGGTGGCGGCAAAGTTCCTGAACTCCTCGGCGAAGGCCTGGCCTAGTGCGTCCTTGGTGGCGGAGAGCATTTCCTTCACCGCTCCAAGACGTTTGCTGATTAGGGAGCGGGCTTGTCGTCTCACTTCCTTCTCCAGGGGCGCGAAGGCTCCCGCGTCTTCCGTCCCTTCTTCGGAAAAACGTGCCTCCCGAAATTCAGCGTCCACGCAAAGCCGGACGAACAAGCTTTGCGTTTCCTTCAGTCCCATCGTCCATGTCTCCTTCCCGCTTCCCGGGTTGTGGCCATTTCCTTGGCCACCTTGGCGAAGGGCGGGAGGTTTTGGTCGCGTTCGAGAATGGCCCCCTTGGCGGGCGAGCGCCTTAGGACTTCTTCCAAGAGGGTGCGGGTTTCGGGGTCCACGTCGGCTCCGTGGTCGTCGATCAGGTAGCCGTTTTCGCCTACCTTGAAACCCACATAGTGGAGTTGGACCACCCGCTCGACCGGGGCGGCGTCTAGGAAGGCGCGGGGATCTCGTTTGTGGTTGAACGAGTTGACGTACAGGTTGGTCACGTCCAGCAACCAACCGCACTCGGCGGCTTCCAGGGTTTGGGTGAGGAAGGTGGCCTCGTCCATCTCGCTTTCCGGCAGTTCCAGCCCGTATGTGACGTTTTCCAGAGCCAGGGGCAAATCTACGTAGCGGCGGGCCAGCTTCACGTTTCGG
>CAXGVD010000131.1:0-6669 GCA_964012695.1 uncultured Opitutia bacterium | reverse complement strand
GCCGTCGGCTTGCTCGCGGGCGACTTGTATCGCCCTTTCCACGCCCCAACAGAAGCCGGCGCTCTTTGCACGAAGCACTTTCATGGTAACTTCCCCCTCTTTAGCTTTCCCTGCCCCCGCGTTCAATATGGAATTGCCTCGCCCCCGCCAAAGCCGACAAGGTGGAACCCATGAACCATTTCTCCGGACGCTCATCCCCTTGCGCCGTATTCATCCTCGTCGCCCTAATCACCCCCGCATGCTTGACCGCTGCGGAGAAAAGCCCGATTGCGGTTGCCGCGGAAAATCAAGTCGTCGCTCCTTCCTACGGGAAAAAGATACCTGATAGGGACGGTATCGGCAAAACCTATATGGGCCGGGAAATCTCCCAAGTCATGGGGCACCTAGGGGCGGGTTGGTTGGAGCGCCCCGAGCGTATCCGGGAAGAACGCACCGACCTCCTCGTCAAGAACCTCGAACTAAAACCTTCGGACGTAGTTGCGGACATCGGTGCCGGTTCCGGCTACTTCACCTTCCGCATGGCCCGCGAAATCCCCGATGGCAAAGCCTACGCCGTGGACATCTCTCCAGAGATGCTCACCATCGTCAAGGCCCGCATAGGCAAATACAAGACCAAGAATGTTGCCCCAGTTCACAGCACCATCACGGACGTCAAGCTCCCCGCCGACAGCGTTGACCTCGTCCTTATCGTGGACGCCTACCACGAGTTTTCCCACCCTTGGGAAATGTCCCGCTCCATTCTCGCCTCCCTCAAGCCCGGCGGACGTCTCGTCCTCATCGAGTACAGAATGGAAGACCCCAATGTCCCCATCAAGCTTCTTCACAAGATGACGCAAGCCCAAGCCAAGAAGGAAATGGCCGCCGCCGGCTTCGAGTGGGTCGAAACCCGGGGAATGCTCCCCCGCCAGCACTTCATGATATTCCGCAAGCCACCGGCTAAAAAACCTTGAAGGCCCGCACGCCGCCTTTGCTCACGTGCTACGCTTTCCACCGACCATGAAACTTTCCTCCCCCCTCTTTCCCTTCATTCTCCTACTCCTTCCTTACCTCGCGCCGGCCAAAACTTCCGCCGACGAATGGACGCGCTTCCGGGGTCCCGGCGGTTCGGGAGTCGGTCAAGCCACCGGCCTGCCCACCTCCTGGACGGAAACCGACTATGCTTGGAAAGTGAAACTTCCCGGCGTGGGCCACGCCTCCCCCGTCCTCTGGGGTTCCCGCCTCTTCAGCACCTGCGCCGACGAGGCCGACGGGGCCCAATACATCCTCGCCCACGACGCCTTAACGGGCAAAGAAGTCTGGCGGAAACACCTATCTTCGGACAAGTACCCACACCACAAGTTCAACAGCTTTGCCTCCGCCACCCCCTGCGTGGACGCTGACCAGCTCTATGTCTCATGGACCACCAAGGAGTCCAACGACCTCCTCTGCTTCGACCACGACGGCAATCTCCTCTGGCGACGCGACTTCGGCAAATACCAAACCCAGCACGGCAACGGCTTCTCTCCCATCGTCCGCGGCAACCTTGTTGTCCTCACCCACGATCACTACGGCAAAAGCTCAATCCTCGCCGTCGATCGCAAAACCGGAGAAACCCGCTGGCGTACCGGCCTTACCTCCTCCAAGCCCTCCTCCTCCACCCCCTGCGCTTACCAACCCGTAGGCGGCCCGCTCCAGTTCATTACCAACTCAATGGCCCACGGTTGCTATGCCGTCAGTGCCGACACTGGAAAAATCCTCTGGCAGACCGGCCCCGACACCCTCGACCTTCGCTCCGTATCCTCCCCTTTCCTCGCGGGCGGCCACTTCTTCGCCAGTTGCGGTTCGGGTGGACGCGGAAGCCGCTTCGCTGCAGTCCGCCCCCCAGTTTCCTCCCAAGCAAGCCCTACCCTCTCCTACCACTTTAAGAAGCAAGGGATACCCTACGTCGTCACCCCCATCGCTGACGCCAAGGAAAAACTCATCTTCCTTCTCGCCGACGGCGGCATCCTCTCCTGCCACGACCTTGCCACGGGCACACTTAAGTGGCGTGAACGCATCGGCGGCAACTTCTTCGCCTCCCCCGTCCGGGCGGGTTCCGTCATCTACGCCACCGACCGCGAAGGCAAGGTCACCGCTTTCTCCGCCGAAGACAAGTATCGCTACTTAGGCACCTCCCAACTCGGCGAACTCACTTACAATACCCCCGCAATCGCCAACCAAAGCCTTTACTTTCGCACCTACTCTCACCTCATCCGGATACCCGCCAAGGAGTAGGCCGCAACCATTGGTAGAGGCCTACCCGGGTTTCCGGTATGGCGACCTTGCCGGCAAGCCCCGCAAGCCAGCATCTCTCGTTCTTCATCATCCGCATAGAAGCCTTTCAACGATTAATATCCTAGACCTGCGGCTGTCGCTCCCACGAAGAGGATGACCGCTTCGTCTGCTTTCGCGGGGCTTGTGGGTAGCTTTAGTCTTCGACTATTTCGCCTTCCTTGAAGGTGAATCGTTCTTTTTCCCTCCCGTCATCGTCGTACAAAACCGCAACTCCGTTCCCGTCCTTCACATTGGTAAAGGGGCACTTGTCGCCATTGGGTTTCCATGCCATGGCGGACACTAGCTTGCCGGCCACATTTCTACCTTCGCCCTTCTTTTGCCCGTTATCGTACCATATTGTCGCAAGCCCGTCCAGTTTGCCGTCCTTGTATTTTTCTTGCGTCCTCTTCTGTCCGTTCCTGTGCCACTCAGCCCTCAGGCCCTCCCTTTTGCCGACTTTCCAGCTTACTTGTCGTTCTTTCCGCCCGTTCTTGTACCAAAGCATGGAAAGCCCGTCCAGTTTGCCGTCCTTAAGTGGAATCAGTTCCTTGAGCAGCCCATTGTCGTGCATCTTTTTCGCCCACCCCGTGTAGGGCGTTTGCTCGTTGGACGCATAGTAAAGCTCTTCGCCTTCCTTGCCTTTCTTTCGTAACGTATTCCCCTCTAGGGCCTCAGCGAGAATCTTATCCAAGGTGACGGGGTCATTCAAGACCATGGCCTTGGGCACGTCCTTTTCTTCCGAAGTTACTGAAGACTCCCCATAGTGCGTCACAAACAGGGCTGCAAGCATTCCGAGAAACAACATTTTCATCTATTCATTCTATCACCGTACGCAGGCGGCGTCAAATTAACGGGGGTTTTGTTATTTGCATGTCAAAGTTGGAGCTTGCGCCAAAGCTTTTCCGCCCTCGAGGATAGAGCCTGCTGGCAACGAGACACTTCTGCTTGTCGACTCTTGAGGTTTTCGTTGGCAATGGCGGAAATGTCATCCAGGTTGTAGAGATAGATGTTCTCCAATTCTGCAACAGAGCTTGCAATGTCACGGGGTACTGCCACGTCGATCAGGAAGATAGGACGGCTTGGCCTTCTGGAAATAGCGGTTTTGACGATATCCTTTGTTAAAATAGCATCCTTTTTTGCGGTGGAGCAAATAATGATGTCGAACAGGTGGATCGATTCTTTGAAGCTCTCGAACCCAAGAGTTAAGCCATCTACTTTCTCGGCTAATTCTTGCGGTTTTTTTCGGCTGAGAGGACACCAGTCAAAAGTTCTTCCAGTTATTGTTATTCCACGAGCTCCCCTAGAGTGAAAAGCATTCATGGCGTTTTCAGCAACCTCACCAGCTCCAACGAGGAGAAGGCGAGAAGACGAGATGTCTCCGAAAATTCTACGAGTCAGTTCACAAATCACATTTCCCAGGTTAACCTGTCCCTTTGAAATACCGGTCTGGGTTCGTGCCCACTTTGCGGCCTGAAAGCTTTTTTGGAAGAGGCGGTTCAATGTTTTGCCAGCACTCTTGCGTCGCAAGGCGTCTTCATAGGCTGCTTTTACTTGGCCCAATATTTCCGTTTCACCGACCATTTGAGAGTCGATTCCAGAGGCTACCTCGAAAGCGTGACTAATTACCTTTTCTCCTTCAACCACATACAAATTCTTCGTAAGGAAGCTATCATCTAACTTACGGAAATTTCCCAGATACGTGCGTATGGACTGAAGAGGCGAGGTGCCATTACCCACTCCGTAAATCTCCGTTCGGTTGCAGGTGTTTAACAGAAGGCATTCGGTAAGGCCTTCTAATTCCATCAGGCCATTGTAGAATTCTTCTATTGAATCGTTCGGCAAACTGATCTTCTCTCGCTCCTCGAGCGAGGAAAAACGATGCGAGGTGCCGATTAGAAACAAGGATGGTTGTTCAATTGACATCTTCCAAATTGTGAACCCTTGGATTAGGACTATCGTTTCGAACGACTCCTAGCGACAGGAGTGCAACCACGAATAAGGCAATACAAGATTTGGCAAATTTCTTACCATATAGCTTTTGGCGGAAATGGAGATACCAAAAAGAACAGTAAGCGAGCCACAAAGATACCGTAAGAGCGACTTTCATAGAGCTAACTGATTCAGGGGAACGAATCCAGTGCAGAGAACCTACCACAATGGACCCTGTTAAGAAAACCACACCCACCAGAAGTAGTCGGGCACCGGCCGTTTCGAGTTGGTGAATAGATGGAAGAAAGGCGGCTAGAAAACTCTGGTGCTTTGCTTGCAGAGCATTCTGTTGAATCATGTACATCGCACTCACCACTGCAAGAAGGCCAAAAATCCCATAACTGAAAATCGCAACCGAAGCATGCAGTTCCATCCAATGATTTGCGAAGAGACCAATGAAATCTTCTTTTTGCCAATAGGCCTCGTCAATGGACTTTAACAGAAGTGAGATAGTCCCACCAATAGTCGCGAAGCCTGCCGCAAATAACCCCAGTAAGTTAAGCCGAAAGAGTACTCTAATTATGATATAACCGAAAACAACTGACCATAAGATGAATTGAATCAACTCGAGTCCATTGCCAAGTGGGCAGCCACCAACCACTCTTCCTCGTATTCCAAGACCCTGAGTTTGAGCTATGAAACCACACAGTATGAGGATAAAGGGAATGAAATTAGCTATTTTGCCAACACGAGACGCCAGGGCAAATCCAGTTGCAAGAGCAGACCCGTACAGGATCACCGAGAGCCAAAGCAAGTCTCGTGCTTCTTCAAAGTTCATAGGCAGAAATAAATGGAGTTAAGATTCGACCCAATTTATGTGAACGGTTAACCAAAAAACGATCCATTTAGGGTGGTCTTTAAGGCATCTTGGTTGATGAAATTCCACTCCGCCATGTTCAAGGAAAATTTCTTCGAGTGTCTCCAGGCAGTCCGTGACGAAGGCGGTGCAAAGGACGAGCAACTTCGTTCTTCCTTGGGGGTGGGCTACTCGACGAGATATTGACCATAGCCAAGCTTTTCCTTGGTTCGGATGGATCCCGATCCACGGACCACTTCCATAGCTCCGTCCACGAGTTTCCATTTACTACCCCACCCTTTCCGCTTTCCTATTGGTCGAAGTTCTTGCCGTCAAACAAAACGATGGCGTCCGAGGGGGGGAGTGCCGGCCTTATCCGGGGTGCCGTGCACGCCGTGATTGACGACGGTGTGAACCGAGGAATAGGTTTCCTTCTTCTGGTGGTGCTTCACAGAGTAGGCGAAGACGGGGGCGAGCCAGGCGGATAGAAACAGGACGGATGATTTTCATTCTTCCATAGTAAGAGGAGGAAACCAATCTCAACGAGTCTAAAAGAGGCTCCGATCGGAAAAGTGGCGGACAAGGACTTCCTTGAACTTAGGACTTATTCATGACCAATCCCGGCATGTGATCGTAATCCTCGGCCTTCAAATGGTATTCGATGTCTTCCTTGTCCTGCGCCGAGCCCTCGGCTTGGGTCATGACGTACTTGGCAAAATCCTTGCACCACTGCTCGTTGGTGTTGAGGCACTCGACCGGGTAGACGTTCCCACCCCACTGCTTGGCTTCCTCGGCCAGTTCGTGACCCAATTCGTCCGTGGTTTCCAGGCAATCGGCAACGAAGCTCGGGGAGTAGACCAACAATTCCTTGTTCCCTTCTTCAATCAAATCCTCAACCGTATCTTCTGTGTAAGGAGTGATCCATTCCTCCCGGCCAAAACGGCTTTGGAAGGTCATGACCGCCTGATCAGGTTTGAGGTTCTTCAACCGGTCGACGATCAGGCGGAAGGTCTCGTAACAGTGCCGGTAGTAGTCGTCCCCCTTGAAAACGATGCGCCGTTTCTGCATCCCGTGAAAGGAAATGACCAACTTGTCGATATCAATACCCTCATTATTGAGCTCCTCGACTTTCGCGTCGATCTGGGTGACCGAATTGTCTATGAAGGCGTGGGTCCTGTGGAAATTCGTGATCACCTCGAAGGTGGGAATCTTGACCCGCTTGGACAACTCCTTGGCCAGGGCGTCCACGCCCGAGGCAATGGTGCTCTCGGAATACTGGGGGAACATCGGGATGACCATGAGTTTGGTAGCTCCGACGTTGTTCTTCAAATCCTCTTCCCAACTGTCGTACACTTCATGTACGTAAGGGGGCGAGAGCAGGAAGGCATGGTTGACCTCGACGTAGCCATCGGGGTCGATTTTCTTCAGTTCATCCCTCACACTGTTGGTGAAATTCTCGGTGTTGGTGATGAGAGGGAAACTCTTTCCGTCCCAGATCCTCTCATAGAGTTTGGCCGATTTCGCAGGCCTGAAAGGAAGGACGAAGCAGTTGAGAATAATCTTCCATTTCCAAGCGGGAATGTCGATCACCC
>CAXGVD010000130.1:0-6676 GCA_964012695.1 uncultured Opitutia bacterium | reverse complement strand
TCAATGATCTGCTTGCACTTGACCTGCCTTCTCGTCCCGAAACCGATGCAATCGACCTGCCATCCGGAATCCGTCTTGGCAACCGCTTCGGGAAACTCGTAATAAGCGATTTCCACCCCGGCTTCCCGGCATTTCTCCTCCGCCAAAAGGGCATATACGAACTGGTTGACATGTACCTGGTTCGTCCAGTGACGGGGTGGCACCTTGGCGAAGTTGGGAAGTTTCCCGCCATCCAACTCAACGCTTTCCTTGACCAGTTCCCAACCGATCCCCGCAATCACCTGCTTGCCCCAGGCGTCGAACAAGCCAGGAAAGGCAACCCCACCAGTCGTCGTTGCTCCGCCAAGCTGGAAGTTTCTCTCGATCAAAAGTGTCTTGGCGCCAGCCCTGCCCGCTTGAATGGCGGCAATGGTTCCTGCTGTCCCGCCACCGACCACAAGGACATCAACTTCGTTCGTGACCTCTGGCTGGATGGTTGTCTTGTCGCTTTCTGCCATTACGACGGAGGAGCTCGATGCAACGGTAAGACCAGCACCTGCAGCTCCAAACATACTGCTTTGCAAGAAACCTCTGCGGCTGGCCGTTGAGCTTAAACTATCTTTCATGAGTGATTAATGAGTAAGGGTTAAAGTGAATCAAAGTCAGGAAACCTTGAACAAAGAGCATATCGGCGAAGCTATTGACCGCTCCGCCGAAGCTGCCGAGGGCAAAGAAAAGCAACTCACAAGTCCACAGCACGCCCTTCGCGGTAGGACTTGTCGGCGGCCAGAACGATGGCCAGGCTGTTAACGGCGTCTTCGAGGTGGTCCGAAAGGTCGAGATCCTCGCGAATTGCCTGTAAAAAGTAGGCTTGCTCACGTTCGCACAATTCATCGTGCCCGGGTTCGTCTTCCGTGCTGATGAATTCGTCTGGGCGGACGAACTCACCTTTTTCATCAAGCTCCGCGTGGTGCACCTTGAGCAAGTTGGTCTTGCAGTGAGCATCCACGTCGTCACTGTCCGTCTTTTCCATTTCATCGGCCACGATACTGACGCTACCCTTGGGGCCAATAGCGTCTTTCACGAAAAAGGCGGTCTCGCTCATCATCGGGCCCCATCCCGCCTCATACCAACCGGAGGAGCCATCTTCGAACTGGATATTCAGGACACCGTAATTGTAAGTGTCGGCCGCGATTTCGTCGCTCAATCTGGAGCCAACAGCATGGACCCTCGCGGGCTTGCTTCGCGTCATCTGGCACATGACGTCAACGTAATGCACGCCACAGTCCACAATGGGGGAGGTGCTCTTCATCAAGTTTTTGTGAGTTTCCCAGTTGTCGCCCTTGCTTTGCTGGTTGAGATTCATGCGCATGGCGAGCGGGCTGCCCATGCTCCTCGCCACCTCGATGAACCTGATCCAGGAGGGGTGATGCCGCAAAATGTAGCCTACAACCACTTTGCGGTTCGCCTCTTTTGCCTTGTTCGCGATTTCGCGGGCCTTCTCCACGTTTTCTGCAAGCGGTTTTTCCACGAAGACATGACAGCCCGCGTCCAAGGCAGCCATGGTATAGGGGTGATGCGTTTCGGTGTAGGAGCTGATGGAGACGACATCCGGCGCCGTTTCCGCGAGGGCCGCTTGGTAGTCCGTGAACTGCGGAAAGGGGCCCAGTTCCTCCACCATGGCGCGGGAGGATTCGAGCGAGCGGGTCACCACGCCAGTTATTTCAAAGCCGTCCAAGTTCTTGTAGGCTCTAGCGTGAGAAATGCCCATGTGGCCGGCTCCGACCACAAGGACGCGAATGGCTGTATCGGCGTCACTCATGAGAACTTTTCTTGTTCAATGCGACGAGTATCTGGCGCTTGAGTTCGAGCGGGTCAAGGCCCGAGGTGGAGCGATACGAAACCGCCCCACCGGGTCGCACGACGGCCAAGTATGGCGTGACTTGGTCGCCTCGTTCGCCACGCAAGTCGGCCAATGGGCTGATTGCTGCACCGTGGCAAAAAAAGTTTCGTCCAGAGGCATGGGTTTCCTTGAGTAGGCTGTGAACATGTTCCTCGTGGTCTTCGCCATCCACATTCACGGTTACCCATTCGAGGCCGCGTTTGCGGTAAATCTTGTGGATTTCGGATAAGGTCAGCAAGAGGCTCCGAATCTCCGGGTCCTCCGAACTCCAGACGAAAAAAAGCTTAGTTCGCACTGATTTGTTTCGCCGCATGAATTCTAGTTTTTGTACCGTCGTTTTTTTCAAATATACAGTTTCCCTTGAAAAACGTTTAAGCATACCTTCGGCAATGTAGGCATTTTCTCGTTTTCTAATGGTTCCTCCATAAACTTTTGTTTTCTCAACAGGAGGAGGTTTGCCGTTCAGCAAGGATTCAACAGCTTGAAAAAGCTCCTGTCTGTCCAGGCGGTTTTCGTTGTCTAGGTCGCCGATTCGGCCTGCGTAGCGAAGAATTCTTTTTTGGTCGAACAAGAATGCGTGGGGCGTGGCAGCAGCACCGAAGCTTTTCGTCACGCCTTGGGTCTGCCCGTCGTACAGGTAGGGAAAGGGATACATTTTTCGCTTCGCCCTCGATTTCATGTCTTCGAGGCTATCCCCGAGGTCGGAAAAGGCTAGTTCATCCAGAGGAATGGCCTGCGGGTGATTGGGAGAAATCGCCACGACCGCAAGCCCCTTCGGCCCATATTCGCGAGCCAAGCTAATCAAGCGGTCCTGAAAACGTTGGGAGGTAGGACAATGGTTGGAAAGAAAAACTACGGCCAATAATTTTTTCTCTTTGTAATCCGCCGGGGAATGAGGCTTCCCGTCGGTCCCCGGCAAGCTGAAGTCGGGCAAGACGTCACCAAGGTCCAAAGCCAAGCCCGCTTGGTTGAAAACAAACCACGAGGCGGCTAAAAAAAATGTCCGGATGAAACGTCCCTTCATGGCTCTTGCCGTTTTTTCCACTCCTCCAGCGCCCGAGCTCCGAGACTTTGGACCTCCTCCCGTCCCTTGGTACTGAGAACTGTTCCATCGGGTCCGACCACGACCATAGCGGGGATGCCCCGGATGCCTAAGGTCTCGGACAACTCGCTGGACTTCTTGCTTCCGAAGGCCAGCGCGGGCCACGGCATTTCGTATTTATGCATGTATTGGGCTTGCTCCGCCGCGCTTCGATCCGCTCCGACCAACACGACTTCGAATGCGTCGCTGTGGGCGTTGCGGAACGCCAAGAGGTCGGGCGTGAAGGCACGGCAAGGTGGACACCAGCTCGCAGAAAAGTAAAACCCGACATATTTCCCCTTAAAGGCATCCTTGGATACGGCTTGGCCCGCTGCGTCCAACAAGGGCGAGGCCAAGACTGTTTGGAGGTCCAGCTTTTCAACCGGAATCGTCTCCGTTCGGTCAAAGCAGCCTGCGAGGAACAAGCCGTTCGCCGATAGAAACGCCTGGGTCAACCTTTTCCACATAATTCAAGCTATGAGCCAGGGTTTGTGAGGAGGCAAGGCAAACTCAAAAGCTTTTCAACCTTGCCCGTCTGGGTCTCCGTCCTTAGCCCGAGTGATTGTGAGCCCTTCCCATATCGATGAAATTTTGAAGGCGGGTAAAAACCTTGCTGATGAACTCGACCGTCTGACCTTCTCGCCTCCCGTTTACCTTACCTACAATGTCTTTCGCTTTGCATGGTCGGGCCACGAGACCTTCGTCAGGCGGTATTGCAAGCGCGGGACGGAGGTTCTGCTTCTCGGTATGAACCCGGGACCTTGGGGCATGACGCAAACGGGTGTGCCCTTCGGCGAGGTGCCCGCCGTCCGGGACTGGATGGGCATCTGCGCGACCATCGACAGGCCGCCAGTCGAACACCCCAAGCGACCCGTGCAAGGCTTTGATTGCCCGAGGTCTGAGGTGAGCGGCAGACGCCTGTGGGGCTTGTTCGCAGAACGCTTCGGCGAGCCAGAAAACTTTTTTGCGAAGCACTTCGTTTCCAACTACTGCCCCTTGGTCTTCATGGAAGAAGGCGGAAAAAACATCACCCCCGACAAACTTCATACCTCTGAGGCCGAACCCGTGGAGCGTGCCTGCGACGACTACCTCGCACGCCTTGTCGAGCTTCTGGAGCCCAAATGGGTGCTGGGCGTTGGGAAATACGCCCTCAAGCAAGCCGAGCGGGCCTTGTCGGGCGCGAACATCACCTTCGCCTCCATACTTCACCCATCGCCCGCCAGCCCCGCCGCCAACAAAGGTTGGGCTAAAGCAGCGGAAAAAACCTTGCTGGACCTAGGAGTCTGGCCTTAAGCCGTCTCGGCGGACAAGGGTTGACCTCAACTCATGGAAGATTAGCGTCCACCCTTACCTTTTTCATGTACCCACAGGATAGCGAAGAACGCTGGTTCTCCGGCAAGGGACTTTGGGAGGCCGTCTCGGACGAAGACTGGGAAAGCTGGACCTGGCAGTTGCAAAACCGCCTCACCCGACCCGCACAACTGGAGGAATACTTAGAACTCACCTCTAAAGAAAAAGAGGGTTGTCTTCACGCCAACGAGAAACTCGCCCTCGCCATTACCCCTTATTTCTTCAACCTGATCGACCGCGACGACCCGGATTGCCCGATTCGCAGACAAGTAATTCCGCAAGCGGGCGAGCTTCGGGTCGGACCGGAAGAAAGGCTCGACCCCGTGGGCGAAGACAAGCACTCGCCCGTGCCGGGCATCGTCCACCGCTACCCGGACCGCGTGCTCTTCCTCGTCACCGATCGTTGCGCCTCCTACTGCCGGTACTGCACGCGAAGCCGAATGGTATCGAACGCCCAAGACTACAACTTCCACCCCGCTCTGGACGAAGGTCTTGCCTACGTGGAAGGCAACCCGGCCGTACGAGACGTTTTGCTCAGCGGCGGCGACCCTCTCCTCTTGTCGGATCGTAAAATGGACTACCTCTTGGGCCGCCTAAGTAAAATTCCCCATGTGGAATTCATCCGAATCGGGTCCCGCATCCCCGTTTTTCTTCCCCAACGCATCACTCCGGAATTGGCGAGCATTTTTCGCCGACACGGCCCCATCTGGATGAGCATTCATGTCAACCACCCGCGAGAATGCACACAGGAATTGAAGGCCGCGTGCGAACGCCTCGCCTTGGCCGGAGTGCCGCTAGGAAACCAATCCGTCCTTCTCCGCAAGGTGAATGACGACGTCGAGGTGATGAAAAGCCTCGTTCATCGCCTTTTGCAAATGCGGGTGCGTCCCTACTACCTGTACCAATGCGACCTTATCACAGGCAGCGCCCACCTCCGCGCGGACCCGTCAAGAGGCATCGAAATCATTCGCGGGCTGCGCGGCCACACGACGGGTTATTCCGTACCTCAATTCATCATCGACGCCCCTGGGGGCGGCGGGAAAATCCCCCTGAACCCTGACTATGTGGAGGCGATTACGGAACGCGAAATCATCCTGCGCAATTTCCGAGGCAAGACATATCGATACCCACTCGACAAAAACTTACCGTTCCCCCCCGAAGGCTATGAAAAATCCTTCGAGGAGGTTTTTGCTTGAGCGTCACCACGGGTAGAACTGCGCCCGGAAACCTTCGGGAAAAATGGTTTCCTTTTCCGGCAGTTGGATGAAGCCATCGGTCCCAACGGGGCCGACAAGGTCACCTGAATTTTTTGGGGCTTGGGGATACGCCTTAGCCAAGCCCGTCTCCATTTCTTCCAACCGAACTGGAAGGAAGCGGACGAGAGGGGCCTTAAATTCGTGTATTTCAGCTAATTCCACCGTGCGGATTCGTTCCGGAGGCAATCCCATAAGTTCCCGAATGGCGATGCGAACATAGCGGGAATAGCCCACAATGGCGGATATCGGGTTCCCGGGCAGGCCGAAGGCTAAAGCGCCGCTTGCATGCCTTCCGAACCAAAGTGGCTTCCCAGGCGTTTGTCGCACGCCGTGAAAAACCTCGACGAAGCCACAGGCGGCCAAGGCTCCGGGCAAGTAATCCTTCGCCCCCTTGGACACGCCTCCCGTAAAGAGAAGCAAGTCGGATTGACACCTGGCGTCATTTATTTTTCCGCGGAGGGCGTCCGGGTCGTCGGGAAGGCGTTCTGCAATTGGCCGTTCCAATCCGTCCGCTTCGCAGGCGGTTCCAAGAGCATGGATGTTCGACTCACGGATCTGGTGCGGAGCGGGGGAAGTTTCGATTGAAACCAGCTCGTCCCCGGTCCCAAATAAAGCGACTTTCGGAAGTTTAACTACCAGCACCTTGGCATGGCCGCAAGTTGCGGCAACCGCCACCTCCGCGGGTCCAAGCACGGTTTTCCTCGGAACAAGTACTGTCCCCGCAACGTGGTCCGTGCCTTTCGCGTGAATGTACAGACCCAAGTCTACACGCGTGCCAGCGGGTGGGAAAAAATGAACCTGGTCGCCCTCCCTGTTCGACCACTCGACGGGCAGAACGATATCGGCGCCCCGTGGCATGACCGCTCCCGTGGCAACACCCAGACAAGCGCCCGCGCCTTTCAGCTCGGTGGCCGGAGAGCCAGCAGCGTGTTCGCCTTCCAAACGAAAACTACGCGTTCCGTTTCGCCAATCATCCCAACGAACGACGAAGCCGTCCATCATGACGCGGTCGAAAGGCGGCAGCGGGCGGGCGGAAACAATCGCCTCGTCGAGAACCCGACCCGTAGCTTTGTACAAAGGCACCTTCTCCGAGTCCAGAGGGGCCGC
>CAXGVD010000129.1:0-6698 GCA_964012695.1 uncultured Opitutia bacterium | reverse complement strand
GGCGGGAACATACATCACCGACCAAGGGGCCGCCGCCCGGGCCGACGTCCTCGTATTCGCCGCCTCACAGCAACTGAACCTCTCCGGCAACCTACACCTTGGGCTCTTAAACGAAACGACCCCGAGACCCGCCCGCGTGGTCTTCATGAGCGCCGACCAAGCGAGCGCGGCCAAAGGCCTCAGCCTCAAGGCCGCCACCCAAGACTTGGTGTTGGCCGTCCGCCGGGATCTAAACCTTGAAGCCGCCACGCTCTCCGCCTCCCGCGAAGTCACCGCCCACAGCCTACGAAACCTCACCGTACGCGACTCCCTGATGGATGCCTCCCAACTCGCCACACTCAAGGCCGCCAAAGACCTCTACGCGGACGGGCTCCGCTTCAACCAAAACCTCCCGAGAATCGTCATGGAGGCAACCACCATACGCCTCAGCAACATCGATTTTCCCGCCGCCACCCGAGTCAACCTCAACAGCCTCAAGGGCCCCATCGACGGACGTTACCCCAACTTCGGCACCAACGTCCCCGCCACCCAACAACTCGGACGCGTCAACTTCCTCCAAAACGTTAAGGCCGGCGGAAACCTACTCCACGACCGCCCCAGCTTCGACCTCCACGGAAAAAACATCACCATAGGGAAATTGCTGGGCCGCTGAGTGAAAAGTGAAGGGGGTAAGGCTTGGCTCTGCCTGCCTGCGACACCCCTTCGGTTCCCAACTTATGGAGAATCAACGCCCCGTCAGTCTCCTGCGCTGGCCCTCGTTCAAACGGAAAATTTCAGTGTCGAGCGGAAGCCCGCCGCCTTGCTTCTTCACCTTGGGCTTAGGCTTCCTCACCAGCACGAACTCCTCTCTCAACTCCGCCTCGTAGCGGGTCATCTCCATCATGAGTTCCAGCAGAAAAGCCACCGTCAGACCACGCGCCTGCAAGGTGACGGTAGGCGGCGGATTCACCTGGTCGAAAAACACGATTTGCACGCCCTTCCCTGCGGGGTCGTTCTTGCGCGAAGCGGCGTTGAGGAAGGCGATCGCGTCGGGCAGAGGGGTCTTCACGAGGTTCACCTCGGGTATGCGGATGGCCTGCATTTTGAGGCGCAATTTCTCGTCCGCCGTCGGGGGGAGCTTGTCCTTGCCGGGGAAGCGCCGAGACGCCGCCTCCGATTCCGCGGGCCAGACAAACGCAACCAACAACAACCAAAGCCAAGATTTCATGAGGGCAAGGTATTCGCCCGCTCGGCCAAAAGTCAAACCGGGGCTTCCGCCCCTTGGTTCGGCTCGCCGAGGTAATGCTCGCACTCGAACACGTGAGAGTGGAGGCGGCTGATCCACTCCTTCCCCTCCTGCGTCACCCTAAGAAACTTCACGGCGTCCTCCACGTAGCCGTGCACCACCCCCCAGAAGAATTGGGCGTAGCCACGGCGAAGCTCGCCCGGAGAGGAACAGCCGATTTCCGCGTTCTTTCCCAACTCTTCGAACTCGTAAAACAAAGCCGGTATCTTGCGCAGGTATTCCGGGTCCCCAAGCTGACCAACCAAATCGGCCGCGCGAGCCAACCCCGGAAGATCAGCCGTCTCCAGATACGCGCCCTCCTCGGGAACAGGAAAACGAGTACGCTCGATACACGCCTCCACCAAGTCCAAGTCCACAAACTCGTAATGGGCAAAACGCTCGCGCGCGAACACCTTCCCCCGGTCAACATGATAAGGAGTCAGCAAGGAGCAAGTGCCCCCCTCCGCCAAGAACACGGTAGCCCCCTTTCCGTCGTCGAACCCGAGGGCCGAGGCCTCGTCCCTCTCGCAGACTCCCTTCACGTAACCCACGTCGTGGCAAAGCAGAGCGAGCAAGTAGTTCAACCCTTCCTCGGGAGTCACCCTCCCCTCCTTCAAATGCTTTCCCCGCAAGATTTCCTGCCCCACCATGGTAACCATGATCGTATGGTCCACGTTGTGGTACAGCATGTCCCCGTTCGCAATGTTCTCAAGGCTCAGGTTCGCCGCCAAACTCAGGAAATCCGCATACTCCGGGCGCATGGAACCGAAAGTTCTCTCGTAACCCGATGACAGGTGCTCCACGAAGGGGCCGATCTTCAAGGTCTGCAGGTTCAACATGCCAGTATGGAACCGACCCCGCCGCGAGACGGCAAGCGGTAAAAAACCCCTACTTCAAGCTGGCTAGGAACTCCACCAAGTTCACCAAGTCCTTCTCCGACATGGCTAGGTGAAGCCCCTCCGGCATGAGGGAAACGGGCAGCTTTTCACGTTTCACCACATCCGACTTCTTTACCGTTTGGCTAACTCCACCTACCATCCGGACGGTCAGCTCCTCGTCGCTCTCCGACAAGATGCCCGCCAAGGTCACGCCCTGTTTGGTTTGAATTGTCCAGCCCTCGTAATCGAAGCTCACGCCCGCATTCGGCTTCACGATGGCTACGTACAGTTCGCTCTTCGGCAACTTGGCCCCGATTTGAGAAAGACCCGGACCGAAGTCGATGCCCACGTTCCCCGCCTCGTGACAGGCGAAACAGAACTTTTGATACACCACCTTGCCCGCCGCAGGGTCCCCTGTCCGCTTGGCAAGGGCGGCCAAATCCTCAGGCGTGGCCACGAGAGCGGGAGCGCCGACCGCCGTCGTGGCGGCGGGCTTGGAAAGGGACTTATAGATCTTAAGAAGCTTCTCCGCCTCAGGCGTCTTGACGAAGCCTACGAGGATAGCCACCGCCTCAGCCTTCTCCTTCGGCCCCGCAAGCAACTTCGCCAACCTGTCCTCTTCGCCGAGACGAAACAGCAACTGGGTGGCCTTGGCGGCCTCTCCGCCCGCAGGAGCCTTCTCCACCAACCGAACCAATTCCGCCGCCTCGCTCTTCAACGAAAACTGCTCCACCAATTCGAAATAACCTTCCTCTCCCCGGTCCGCCAGAGCGACCCGCTCCACCGCGCCCTTCCACTTCTCATTCCCCGAAACTTCGAACCGCTTCAAGCGAACCAAAGTCTCCACCACCAAACGATCCCGAGCCGAGGCCTTCTCTTCGGCCTTGGTCATGTTAGGCAAGAAACAAAGAGACACGAAAAGCAGTATCAACGAAGACTTTTTCATCATGAAAATATCCGTTGTAAGAATAAACTCTCCGCCGGGCAAGCGGAGCGTTTTTTCGAGTGAGTCTTTCCGAAGACGGGGCTCAAATGTCGAGAAGCGCTTCTAGGGCTTTATCCTTTTCTGGCCCTTTGTGGAAGTCGAGAGCTCGGACGTAACGGGCGTGGGCTTCGGCGGGGACGTTGTCGTCCTTGAGAATTTTGACGATGTAGGCGGGGGCGGCTTTGGCCCGGGTGCGCCAGACTACGTCTCGGCCTGCGGAGGTGTTCCACTTGTCTCCCACCTTGTCGAGCCAAGCGGCGAAGCAGGCGTCGGCGTTGAGGTCCGAGGCGAGACCGAGGGCTTCGAGGTACCAGCGGTCTTCGCCGTCGTGACGGGAGGCGAGTTCGGCCCAGATTTTGGCGGCGCGGTCGTTTTTAGCGTGGCGGATGGCCACGGCGCATTCGCGACGGACGGCGGCCGAGGTGTCGGAGGCCAGCTTTTCGGCGACGTCGAGGGCCTTCACGTCGGCGAGCTGACGGGCGAGACGGATGGCGACGATGCGAATGTCAGGATCCTTATCGCCGGCGGCTTGGTTCACATAGTGGGAGCCGCGACCTTTGGTTTTGCCGAGAAGCCAGAGGGCCCGGGCCCGGTAGCGAGGGTTGGCGTCGGCGTAAAGCTTTTGGAGGGCGGGTTCGGCCTTGGCTCCTAGCTTGTGGAGGGCGTGCCAGGCGAGGTAGCGAGCGGCCTCGTTGGGGCTCTTGAGGGCAGCGATGGCGCCGTCGATGGAGGAGACGTCAACCTTGGGGGACTTGTACTTGTGGTCGGGCGGAGCGACGAGGAAGAGCCGTCCGCGGGCGAGGTCACGCATGTTGTGACCGCCCACGCCGGGGTCGTACCAATCGGCGGCGATGAGAGAGCCGTCGGGAGCGGTGACGACATCGGAGGGGCGGAACCATTTGTCGCGGGCTGCGCCGTTTAGGACGTCGACGACCTCGGCGGAATAGCCGGCCCCCTCGCGGGTGGCGGGATAGGCCCGGACGACACTAGGGCCGGCGTCGCAATGGATGACTTGGTTGCGGAAGACGGAGGGAAGGAGGTCGCCCTCGTACACGATGATGCCCGTAGGGGAGCCTGCTCCGGTCTGAAGGAGATTGGGCATGACACCAGGGTCGTTGAGGTGCCAATGGCGGAGGGGAATTTCCTTTTCGATGTTGGTGCGCTTGTCGCGCCAACCGCGACCGGTGAATTCGTCGCGGTAGCCGTAGTTGCCGAACTCCATGACGTAGTTGATCCGGACGCCCCGGTTGCCGTCATCATCGTTGTCGGACTGCCAGACGGAGCCGAAGCTGTCCACGGCCACTTCCCAGTTGTTGCGAAAATTCCAGCCGAGGGTCTCGAATTGAGAACCGTCCTCGTTGCAGCGGAAGACCATACCCTGCTGGTAGGGTTGGCGGCGGTCGTGAACTTCGTTGCCCGCGAGATCTGTGATGGGCTTGCCGTCCTTGTCCTTAATTTGGCGGCCAGTGTTGCCGAAGTTGAAGTAGAACTTGCCGTCCGGGCCGAAGTGGACGGCGTGTATGCCGTGGTCGTGCTGGGCCCCGGCGATGCCGGTGAAGAGGTTCTCCTTGGAGTCGGGCTTGTCGTCTCCGTCTTTGTCGGTGAAGACCACGATGCGATCGGCGACGGCGACGATGATTTTGTTCCCGAAGACGCTGACTCCGTGGGCGGAATCGACGTCGCGGCCTTGGTAGAAGACCTTGGCCTTGTCGGCTTTGTTGTCGCCATTCGTGTCTTCGAGAATGAGGATGCGGTCGCCCTCGGAGCGGTGGTTTCGGTGGCGCCGGTAGTTGGTAACTTCGCAGACCCAGACGCGTCCGCGGTGATCCACGTCGATGGCGGAGGGGCTGAGCATCATGGGCTCGCTGGCGAAGAGGGTAGCCTCAAGGTCCTCGTGAACGTATAGATTGTCCACGGCGTGGGCGGGATCGCCTTGGTCGCCGACGCGACCGGCAGGACCTTTCGGCCCGGAAGCTGCGAAGGTGAGGGAGGAGCGGGGCTTTTCCGCGTACACGAAGAACTGCACGCTGGTCTGGCTGCCGCAGGCACCTTGGGTGGTGCCACCATCGTCGAGGGCCCCGGTGGCGAGGAAGCGGGTGAACTTGTGACCGGCGGGAAGCTTGTAACTGATGAGGGAGTCGGCGTGCGTGCCGATGCCCTCGACGGTCTTGCCCTTCACCTTGATGGGTTGGCCGAGCGCGTTTTTGTTGATGCCGACGGCACCGAAGCCCGAGGAGGCGGCGGACCAGCGGAGGGAGGTGAGTTTGGTTTCCTTGCCCGCAGCGTCCACGAGGCGAGGGTTCACCCAGGCGGCCCAGTCGCAAGCGTAGCCGTTGCCAGCGTCGGTGACGAGGAGGTGCAGTTCCTTGGCGCCCTTGAGGTCGGCGGCGATCTCCACGGTGTGGCCGGGAGCGCCCGTGGCGAGGGTCTTGCCCGCGTAGAGCGGCTTGGGGGCGGGTTTCCTTGATGAGGACGAAGCCTGTTTTGGGGCCTTGCCGTTGAATTCCTTGAGCTTTTGGATGACTTGCTCGGGAGCCCAGCCCCGGGGAGCATAATCTTGGTTGGCCTTAAGGACCTCCACCGTGATTTCACCGGCCGGCACGCCGGCCTTCGGCACGTCCACCTTGGCGATCCAGGCGATGGCGTTGAGGGCGAGACGGCGGAAGTTGTCCGAACCCCAGTTGACATGGTTGTGGCCGCCCGTGAAGCCGAAGCCACGGCCCTCGTTGTAGTCCTTGCCCCGTTGGTAGGCCCAGGCGACATGCTGAGCTTCCTTGCGCTTGAGGACAGCATCACGGACGTGGGGGTTGCCACTGTGGGCGCCGTCCCGGCGCTTGAGGGTGTCGGCGCTCGGATAGGCTGACAGGATGGGGGTGACGCCTTCCATTTGTTGGCGGAAGCGCATGTGGTAGTACCACTCGTCGTTTATGGCGAAGGGCTTGACGCCGGAGGAAATGGGGTGGTTGGGGAGGAGCTTGAAGTCGGCCGTCCAATGCGGGTTCACGGACCAGTGGGTCTCGAAGTAGCCGCCGATCCATTTGAGGAAGTGGTCGCCGGGTGCACCCTTAGGCACCTCCACGCCGTAGTGGATGCAAGCGAGGCCCACGCCGCGCTTCATGATTTTGTCGAACTCGGCAAGGTGGGCGTTCAAGAGGTGGCGCCCACCGCCGTCGCAGTACACGACCACCGCTGCGGCGTCGTCGAACACGCTAGGGTCCTTGGGGTAGCCGTTGTCCGTCACCACGACGGCCTTGAGTCCGATCTTGGCCTCGTTCAGGTACTTGGCCAGCAACTTGCAACCGGCGGCGTGCTCGTGAGAAAAGTAGCCGTGGCTCTTGGCTCCGGCCACGAAGACGACCTTTTTGTCGGCGGCGAAGGCGCCGACGGCACACAGGCTCAGGGCGACCAGAGTCGATACGATTTTGCTCCTCATTGGATTTACTCCTTTGGTTGGTTTGTAAAGTCGGGTTGGCACGCGGAGGGCGTCCGCGAGACTTGTTCGGCTCGCAAGTGGGAAAAAGGAGTGAGAAAAGTTGTCGGACGGCCGAAGGTTGGCAAACGAAAAGAAACG
>CAXGVD010000128.1:0-6739 GCA_964012695.1 uncultured Opitutia bacterium | reverse complement strand
CGGGCAAGATGAGGGAGTAGGTCCAGTCCTCGCCGTGCTCCACGATGCCGCCGCCGGTGGGACGCCGGCAAAGTTCCTTGGCCGTCCGTCCGGTTTTCTTCGTCACCCAGTCGTATTGCTGGCCGTAGCCGAAGGTGGCGTAGGAACTAAGCCAGCCGAAGCGGCGGAAGCGGGGGTACCCAGTGTGGGGATGTTCGAGGAAGGACCACAGGTCCGCGGCCATGTTAGCGGCGGCGGATTCGCGACGGAATGGATGGACGAGGAGGGGGAGTTTCAAGTTTTCGGTTTTCGGTTTGTAGCGGTGGGGAGGACGCGGCCTAGAGCTTGAAGCGGCGGATGTAGCGGGTAGGGTCGTCGGCGTTTTGGCGGTACCAGTCGTAGAGGTCGTCGGGGATACGGAGTTCATCCAGTTGCTCGGCCACGTTTTGCGCCCGGGTCTTGAGCTTGCCTTCAAGAGGCTCGAGAACAAAGGTCAGGTCTTCGGGTCTCTCGCCCAGCTTGTCGGCTAGGTCGGCCCGCTTGCCTTTGGCGAGGAGGTCGGGCGAGAGACCGAAACGCTCGAAGATGCGGACGCCCACCTCGTAGCGGCTGATGCGTTCGTTGCCCGCCCAGTGAAAAAGGCCGTTGAGACGGGGACGTTCTAGAAGCTCGACAAGGGCTTCGCCTGCGTTGTCCGCCGAACAGGGCTGGCGGAACTCATCCTCGAAGAGGGTCGGCGTCTGTCCGGCGGCAAGGACTCGGAGCAACTTTTCGTGCTGGGAGCGAGCGCCGCCGGGGCTGTTGCCGTTAAGAAGGGTGATACGAAGAACGACGACATTGTCCTCACAGGCCTTCAGGACTCGTTTCTCCGCCTCCAGTTTTTGGCGACCATACTCGTTGACGGGAGCGGTTTGGTCGGTGGAGCGGTAAGGTGAGGCGGAGCCGTCGAAAACGAGATCGGTGGAAATGTGAAGGTAACGTGCTCCTAGGTGGGCGGCGATTTGCCCGAGGCGTTCGGAAGCATCAACATTCACGCGGCGGGCGTGGTCGGGGTCGGCGTCCACGGTGTCGGGCGAGGAAACGGCAGCGCAGTTCACGATAGCGTCGGGCCAGAGGTCGAGCATCGCGCGGGTGAGGGCCTCGTCGTCGGCAAGGTCTAGCGGCGCAACGAAACCAACCTCCGCTAAGTCCTCCGACCCCGATCCCGAAAAGGCGGTGAGTTGAAGCTTCCTGCCCAAGGCAGCCCGGCAAACTGCCCAGCCCAATAAGCCGGTGGCTCCGAATACGACGACTTTCACGCCCTCCAACTTAACCGCCTTGCACAACGCCTCAAGCCGATAGCCGCAACGCCGGCTTTTCCTTGCTTCGGGCGGCGGGGCTTTCTAGCGTTGAGATTTTGGCCACGGATGAACATCTCCGACCTCGCGAACCCGCACATACTCGAACAGCCCGTCTATGTACCCGGCAAACCCATCGAACAGGTGGCCGCCGAGCACAACCTGAGCCCCACCGGGGTTTGCAAGCTGGCTTCGAACGAAAATCCGCTCGGCCCTTCGCCCCAGGCTTTCGACGCCGCCAGGCAAGCCTTGGAGGAGTTACGGCTTTACCCAGAAGGTGGCGGACAAGCTTTGTGCGAAGCCATTGCCGAGAAGCGGGGCCTGCGTCCGGGGCAAATTGTCTTGGGGAACGGTTCGAACGAAATCATCGAGTTGCTCGGCCATGTCTTTCTTCGCCCAGGGGACGAAGTGGTGGCAGGCCGATTTTCCTTCGTAGTGTACAAGCTGGTGGCCTTGCTCTTTGGGGCGAAGGCGGTGGAGGTTCCCATGCCGAAACTGCACCACGACCTCGACGCTCTCGCCGAGGCCGTGACGGACAAGACCCGCCTCGTCTTCCTGCCCAGCCCGAACAACCCCACGGGCACGGCCAACTCCGAAGAAGAAATCATGCGGTTCGCGGAAAGCCTGCCGCCCCATGTCGTCTTCTGCCTGGACGAGGCCTACGCCGAATACCTAAATGAACCACCCGACCTGCGCCCACTCATCGAGGCAGGCCGCCATGTCGTCTGCCTGAGAACCTTTTCGAAAATATACGGCTTGGCTGGGCTGCGCATCGGCTACGGCTACGCGAGCGAAGAACTGACCGGGCTCCTTCACCGAGCACGCCAACCCTTCAACGCCAACGCCGTAGCCCAAGCCGCCGCCCTCGCAGCCTTGCGGGACGAAGAACACCTGCAAACCTGCCGGACCGTCAACACGGCGGGCCTCCGCCAACTGGAAGCAGGATTTGCAGAACTGGGCTTGGAATACATTCCTAGCGTGGCGAACTTCGTCCTCGTCAAGGTGGGCGAAGGAGAACGCATCTTCACCGAGATGCAACGGCGCGGGGTGATCGCCCGGCCCTTCGGCGGCGGCCTCGCCGCCTACCTCCGTATCACGGCGGGAACGCCTAGTGAAAACGAAAATGCCTTGGCCGCCCTCAAGGAAAGCCTCGCCGCCGTCTACTCATGAACGAAGGACTTTTTCTGCAAGAGCGCTTCCCGTGGTTCCTGGCCACTTGGGCCCTGGCCTCCGCTTGGGGCCACCAAGTGGCGGTGTACCGGGCTTTCGTGGACAGGATTCGCGCAGGGGCTTCCACGGCGGCGGAGGAGGACTTGCGCAAGAATAAACGCGTCACCCGCTTGCTGGACGACCCTGACGACTTGCGTCCGTGGAGTATGGAGAGCGCCACGCTTTCCGCCACGCAGGTCGCCTTGGGCTCGCTCGGTCTGTACGGCTTGGCCCGCGAGGTGACGATGGCGTTAGGCCCGGAATGGGGGCTCGGTGCCGCCGTAGCGGCCTTTCTGCTGGCCTTGTTTTCGGAGCGCGTGCTGACGGGAATACTGGCCCCGATGGTGGCGGCGCGTCCGATCGCCGACGCTCACATGAAGGCGGCATGGCCCGCCATGTTGCTCATCCGCAAACTCTGCGTCCCCCTGCGCAGTTTGCTGGGCTTGAAGGAACGGGCACTGGAGAGCTTGATCGGCAAGGAGGAGGAAACGGGCGAAGCGGAAGAGGAAGTGGCCGAGCACATCCGCACCCTGCAGGAAGAAGGCTCGGAACTGGAGCCAGAAATTCGCGAGATCGTGGGCAATACCCTGGAATTGCGTAACCTAGACGTGCAGGACGCCTTGATGCCACGCAACCAAGTGCAGTTTCTCGACGCCAACGATAGTCTCGAAGAAAACCTCGCCTTGGCCCGCTCCGGAGGTCACACTCGGTTGCCGCTTTGCGACGGCGACCTGGACCGTTGCCTCGGCATCGTCCATGTGAAGGATTTGTTCGGTCGCTTGGCGGAAGGCAAGAGTCTGAACCTCCGCGACGTCGCCCGGCCCACTCTGTTCCTTTTCCCCGGAGATTCGTTGCCCGTCGCCCTGCGGCGCATGCTTCGCCAACGAGCCCACATGGCCCTAGTGCGGGACGAGTTCGGCGGAACGGACGGCATCCTGACTCTGGAAGATGTACTGGAAGAAGTGGTCGGGGAAATCCGCGACGAGTTCGACTCCGAGGAGGACGCCATCATCGAAAACGGCGACGGTTCCTGGAATGTCTCCGGCATGGCGCACGCCCACGAACTGCCCCAATGCTTTTACCTCGAAGAGACGGACGAGGCCATGGCCACCTTCGGCGGCCTCGTGACAGCGGAGTTGGGCCGCATACCAGAAACGGGTGAAACCGTGCGGGTCGCCAGCTTGGAAGTGAAAATCCTGGAGGCGGACGACTCCCGAGTCATTCGGGCCACCGTACGAATCGCATCCGAACAGGCCGAAGGTTGATGCCCGCGAAGGCGATGTGGCTCAACGCCCCATTTTCTTCCACTTGCTCAAGGCCTTCTCGGGCAGGCTCTTCACATCCGAAATGGCGGTGGTGGTGACAAGGTTTCCCTCCGGAGAAAGCACCACGAGCGTAGGTATGAACTGCACATTGTGCTTCTTGACGAGAAACTTGGACGACAGGGAAAGGTTTTCCACCGCAAGCCAAGGCATCTCGTACTTCTTCATGTAATTGGCTTGGGCCTTCGCCGACGCCTCAGAAGCCACCAGCACGACCTCGAACTCCTTCTCGTGCTTGTTGCGGAACTCGATCAACTTGGGCGTGAATGTCCGGCAAGGTGGGCACCAACTGGCGGAATAATAAACCCCGACGAACTTGCCCTTGAGGACGCCCCGCGAAACCTTTTCGCCCTTGCCGTTCAACAGTTCAGCGGGAAGACCTTCGACGACAGTCACCGCGGATTCCTCAGGAGAAGGTTTCTCCGAAGCAAGGCGCTCGGGCAGTTTCGCCGTCACCGAGCCAGCGGCAAACGCAAACAAAACGACAAAGAACCCCTGGGAGCAAGTGGACGACTGTTTCACTGTTCCTTCACATTGGTTGAAGCACTCGAGTCAATCCTTTGGGAAGAGAATCGTCTTCTCGCCGACGGGGTTGCCCGCGAGGCGGTCGTCCCACGCGAGGTCCACCTCCCAGGAAGTGGTAACTGGGACGCCCAGCAAACCGTTCACCTTCGCATTCACTCCGGGCATGACGGGTGCGGCCAGAGCCACGGCGAGCCTGAGGGCCTCCGCCATGACGGCAAGGGAGGTGGCCAACTTGTCGCGGTCGGCGGGGTCTTCGGACTTTGCCAGCTTCCAAGGCGCACGCTCTTCTGCGTAGCGGTTGATCCCCCGGACGAAGGCGAAGGTCTTTTCCAGCCCGAGGTTGAATCTGTACTCGAGGAAGCTTTCCATAGTGGTCTCGCGGGCCTCACCCCAGAGGGCTCGCAGGTCGTCCTCGGGCCGTTCGTTCACGGAAGCGGAGGGCACCTTGCCCTCGGCGTATCGGGCCGTCATATTGAGAAGTCGGCTGAGGAGGTTGCCGAGGTCGTTGCCGAGGTCAGCGAGGTAGCGGGCTTCAAAACGTTCGAGGGTAAAGTCCGCATCCCTGCCCACCGTCATCTCCCGAATGACGAAGTAGCGAAAGGCGTCCACTCCGCGCCTGTCTAGCAAATCCATTGGGTCGACCACTTCGCCCGTGCTCTTAGACATCTTAGTTCCAGAAGACGTCCACCAGCCGTGAGCGAGAATGAGCTTGGGCAAGGGAAGCCCGCAAGCCTTCAGCATGACGGGCCAGTACACCGCGTGGGGAGGGGCCAGGATGTCCTTACCGATTACATGAACATCCGCCGGCCAAAGTTCCTCGAAAGACTCCTCGCCATAGCCTGCGGCGGACACATAGTTCACCAAGGCGTCGAACCAGACGTAGGTCACGTAATCCTCATCGAAAGGCAGAGGTATACCCCACGCCAACCTTTCCTTGGGCCGGGAGATGCAGAGGTCATTGAGCGGGTCCTTGAGAAATTCGAGCACTTGGCTTCGCCGGTGCGCCGGATAAATGAAGTCCTCATGTTCGGTCAGGAACTCCACCAGCCAGTCTTGGTATTGTCCGAGTTTGAAGAAGTAATTGGTCTCGGTGATTTCCGTCACATCGCCGTAGATTTCCGGCCAGGCACCGTCCACCTTGTCCTTTTCCCTGAGAAACTGTTCGGCCCGGGCGGAATAGTAGCCACTGTATTCGGCTTGGTAGATTTCGCCGCGGTCGAACAAGTCCTGCAACAACTCCCTCACGACTTTCTTATGCCGGTCCTCCGTGGTGCGGATATAGTCGTCGTTGGAAATCTCCAATTTCTCCAACAAGGTAAGAAACTCCTCGGCCACCCCGTCACAACGTTCTTGCGGGTTCAGCCCCTCCGCCTCCGCACCCTGTTGCACCTTTTGTCCATGCTCGTCCAGACCCGTGAGGAAGTGCGCTTGCTTGCCTAACAGACACCGGTGCCTCACGATCACGTCCGCGAGGATTTTTTCGTAGGCGTGGCCGAGGTGCGGGGAACCATTCGCGTAGTCGATGGCCGTAGTCAGGTAAAACTTCTTCATCTACAAACATCCGGGAAAATAAGCGCCCCGCCCAGAAAGACAAAACCTTTCGCTGCAAAGCCCGCTTTCGGTGGTTGACTCGCCCCGACCCCTCTTTCATAAGCAGGGCCGAATCCGGCAGGGATTCGCCTCGGTAGGGTCTTCATACGTATATTAACGTTTTGGCCTTGAGTCATTCCCCTCGGTATTCGCCGGCCCTCATGTTCAACTGGGCGTCACCATGCCCGTCGAACTCAAACGTACAATCAACGCCGACCCGGCCTATGAGCGACAACCAACAAGCGTCGCGCGACTTGGAGCAAGTCGCCGGCATCCTCGAACCGAACGACAATAAGTCCGGCGTTCTCCTTGACCCCAAGCGCGGAGGCAAGACCACCCCGCACGACCCCTTCATACCCCGCGAGCTTCTCCGCCGGTTCAAGTTGCGCAAAGGCTCCCTGATCACGGGAAACGCTGTCCTTGACAAGCAAAACGCACGCCCAAAGGTGCGCTACATAGACACCGTGGACGGCATGACGTTGAAGGAACGTAAGCAACAATACCGCTACGACCAGCTCACAATCATCCAGCCCAAGGAAAAGTGGAATCTCGAGGCGGCCGACGAGCGCATGACCACCCGAGTCATCGACCTCTTCTGCCCCATCGGCAAAGGCCAGCGTTCCCTCATCGTGGCCCCCCCCCGCACGGGCAAAACCACCATTCTGCACGATGTGGCCAAAGGCATCGAGGAAAACCACCCCGACGCCCACCTCATGGTCCTGCTCGTGGACGAGCGCCCCGAGGAAGTGACCGACTTCCGCCGCTCCGTCCCCGCCG
>CAXGVD010000127.1:0-6762 GCA_964012695.1 uncultured Opitutia bacterium | reverse complement strand
GGCATCGTCATGGACGTGAAGATCTCCAGCCGCACTGACGCGGAACAGGAAAAGCTCTCGCCCTCCGACCACCGCCGTCAGTCCAAGCAGATAAAGGAAGACTTCCGCACTCAGACGGAGGAACTTCGGGCCCAGCTCACCGAATCCCTCTCCAACATCCTCCTCGGCGAAAAAATTCCCCTGAACGTCAAGAACTCGGAGACGGAGGACATCATCATCCCCGCCAATCGGAAGATCACCAAGACGCTACTACGCCGACTCGCCGCCGTCCACCGCTACATCGACATCCCACCCTCTCCAGTGCGCATCAAGGTGTTCGAAATCGTGGAAGGCTACGAGAGCAAGTTCAAGGACTTGGAGGACGACCGCGACCGCAAGCTCGATGCCATCGAACGCGGCAAGCCTATCGACCAAGGGGCCATCAAGAACGTCCGCGTCTTCGTGGCCAAGAAGCAGAAGATTCGGGTGGGCGACAAAATGGCCGGCCGCCACGGAAACAAAGGCGTGGTCGCCAAGATCGTGGCTCAGGAGGACATGCCCTTCCTGCCCGACGGCACGCCCATCGAAATCTGCCTCAACCCTCTGGGCGTTCCCAGCCGCATGAATGTGGGCCAAGTGCTCGAAACCCACTTGGGATGGGCCTGTAAGAAGCTGGGCATCCGGGTGGCCACGCCCATCTTCGACGGCATCCCAGAGGCTCGCATCCAAGAGTACCTACGCCAAGCGGAACTCCCCGAAACGGGCAAGTCCTTCCTCCACGACGGTTGCACGGGCGAGCCCTTCGACCAGCGCGTCGTCGTCGGCTACATGTACATGCTGAAGCTTAACCACTTAGTTTCGAGCAAGATACACGCCCGAGCCGTGGGCCCGTACAGCCTGATCACCCAACAACCCCTCGGCGGCAAGGCCCAATACGGCGGCCAACGCTTCGGGGAAATGGAGGTCTGGGCCCTCGAAGCATACGGGGCCGCCTACACCCTGCAGGAAATCCTCACGGTAAAATCGGACGACGTGGGCGGACGCACCAAGATTTACGAGTCCCTAGTGAAGGGAGACAACTCCCTCCAAGCCGGCACGCCGCAATCCTTCAACGTTCTTATGAAGGAAATGCAAAGCCTCTGCCTAGACGTCCGAGTGAAAAGCGAGGACTCACTCTGAGGCCTTCGCCCAGAAAAGGCCCTCAAAACATAAGGCAAACTCATTCTTAAACAGGAAAACGAATCATGAGCGTGGAAGCAGCGAAGGAAGCACTTGGAGTGGAAGTCGGCCCCTTGGACCGCGTAACAATCAGCGTAGCAGCCCCGGACGTCATACGTTCCTGGTCCCGAGGAGAAGTGAAGAACCCCGAGACCATAAACTACCGGACCTTCAAGCCCGAACCCGGAGGCCTCTTCTGCCAAAAGATATTCGGCCCCGTGCGTGACTACGAGTGCGCCTGCGGCAAGTACAAACGCATAAAGTACAAGGATGTGGTCTGCGACCGTTGCGGCGTGGAAGTCACCGTTTCCCGTGTCCGTCGGGACAGAATGGGCCACATCGAGCTGGCTGTGCCCGTCTCCCACATCTGGTTCCTCAAGAGCATGCCTAGCCGCCTCGGCCTCCTCCTCAACATGACGGCCAAGAGCCTAGAGCGCGTCCTCTACTACGAGCAGTACATGGTCACTGACCCCGGAGGCACGCCCCTAGAAGAAAAACAACTGCTCTCCGACAAGGAGTTCCGGGAAGCTATCGACGAGTACGGCGACGAATTCGAAGCTAAAATGGGAGCCGAAGCTGTCAAGGACGTCCTCTCGCGCATGGACCTCGAAGACGAACTTGAGGAGCTTTACGAGCAAATGCACGAGACCCGCTCCAAGCAAATAAAGAAGAAGCTCTCTACTCGACTCAAGGTCATTCAGGGCTTCATCAACTCGGACACCCGACCCGAGTGGATGGTGTTGGAGGCCGTTCCCGTGATTCCGCCGGATCTCCGCCCCCTCGTCCCCCTCGAAGGCGGACGCTTCGCCACCTCGGACCTGAACGACCTCTACCGCCGCGTCATCAACCGCAACAACCGGCTCAAGAACCTGCTCCAACTCAAGACGCCGGACGTAATCATCCACAACGAGAAGCGCATGCTTCAGGAGGCCGTGGACGCCCTGTTCGACAACGGTCGCCACGGGCGGGCCATCACCGGCCCCGGCAACCGGGCCCTGAAGTCCCTCAGCGATATGCTCAAGGGCAAGCAGGGTCGCTTCCGTCAGAACCTGCTGGGGAAGCGAGTGGACTACTCGGGTCGTTCCGTCATCGTGATCGGCCCCGAACTAAAGCTTCACCAGTGCGGCTTGCCCAAGAAGATGGCCCTGACCCTCTTCGAGCCCTTCATCATCCGCCGCCTAAAGGAACTCGGCTTCGTTCACACCGTGCGCGGTGCCCGCAAGATGATCGAGAGCAAGTCCCCCGAAGTGTGGGACATTCTGGAAGAAGTCACCAAAGGGCATCCCGTCCTCCTCAACCGAGCCCCCACCCTGCACCGGCTCTCAATCCAAGCCTTCGAACCCGTCCTCATCGAGGGCAACGCCATTCGCATCCACCCCTTGGTCTGCACCCCGTACAACGCGGACTTCGACGGCGACCAAATGGCCGTCCACGTCCCCCTTTCGCTGGAAGCCATCATGGAGACCAAACTCCTGATGATGGCCACCCACAACATCTTCTCACCCTCCAGCGGTAAGCCCATACTCACCCCCTCCCAGGACATCGTGCTGGGTTCCTATTATCTCACCATGGAGCCCCGAGGGGAAGTTCCCGCCGAAGATCAACGCCTGCCACTGATCGAGTCCTACGAGGAAGCCCTCACCGCCATGGCCGAGGGTGCTCTCAAGTTGCACGACCGCATCGATCTGCGTAACCCCGACAAGGGTCGCGAAACCAAGTTCGGTATCAGTAAGCGCTCCGTAATTCGCACCACCGTGGGGCGCGTCCTCTTCAACACCATTTGGCCCAAAGAACTCGGCTTCTTCAACGGCCCCGCCCTAAAGGGTGCCTTGGGCGACCTTATTCTCGAAACCTACCGCGTCACGGGGAAGGAAGAAACCATCCACTCCCTCGACCGCCTCAAGGAACTTGGCTTCGAAATGGCCACCAAGGCGGGCATCTCCATCGGCATCTTCGACATGATTATCCCCGATGACAAGGAAGACAAGGTTGCCAAAGCCCGCAAGGAAATCGACAAGGTCGAGGATCAATTCAAGAAAGGCATTATCACCCGGGGCGAACGGCACAATAAGATCATCGACGTCTGGACCAACGCCACCGACGATATAGCCAAGGCCGTTTTCTCCAGCCTCCAGCACAACCAAGGCAAGGAAACCATCAACCCCGTCTACCTAATGATGGACTCTGGAGCACGGGGCAACCGCCAGCAAGTCCGCCAGCTCTGCGGCATGCGCGGCCTCATGGCTAAGCCCTCGGGAGAAATCATCGAGCAACCCATTCTCGCTTCCTTCCGCGAAGGTCTCTCTGTTCTCGAATACTTTATGTCCACCCACGGCGCCCGCAAGGGCCTGGCCGACACCGCCCTCAAGACTGCCGACGCTGGCTACCTCACCCGCAAGCTCTGCGACGTGGCCATGGACTGCATAATCGCTTGCGAAGACGACGGGCGCCGCGACGGCGTCTGGAAGAAGGCGATCATGGAGGGGGACAACGAAATCGTCCCCCTGCGCGACCGCATCATCGGCCGTTATTCCTCGGACGACGTGCCCGACCCCACCAACCCCTCCGAAAACATCGTCGAGGCCGGAGCTCTCATCACCGAAGAAAAAGCGGACGCCATCGACACCGGCGGCATCCTCAAGCTGCGTGTCATGTCTCCCCTCTCCAGCCGCCTCAAGACGGGCGTAACCGCCTTCGAGTACGGCATTGACCCCTCTACAAACAGGCTGGTGGAGGAAGGTTCCGCCGTGGGCATCATCGCCGCCCAATCTATCGGCGAACCAGGCACGCAGCTAACCATGCGCACCTTCCACATCGGCGGCATCGCCAGTGCGGGCCGGGAAGACCCCGTCATTAACGTGCGCCACGGCGGTAAGCTCAAGTATAAGGGCATGCGTCTGGTCACCTTGGCCAACGACAAGCAAGTCACCCTCAACAAGACGGGTGCCGTGCAAGTGCTCGACGACGATGACCGAATCCTCGACGAGTACCCCATGCCCTCCGGCGCCCTGCTCCACTTCGCCGAAGGCGAACAAGTGGAAGAAGAAGCCCTTATCGCCCAGTGGGATCCCTACAACATTCCCATTCTCTCAGAGAAAAGCGGAGTAGGCGCCTTCAGGGACATGATTCCAGGCGTGACCACCAAGGTCGAGCGTGACGCCTCGGGCGGTCGGGCCATGGTCGTCATCGAGCACAAGGAAGACCTCAACCCGCAAGTGGAAATCCACGACGGAAATGGCAATGTCCTCGCCACCTACACCATTCCCACCGGTGCCCAGTTGGCGGTGGAGGAAGGTGCAAAAATTGACGCTGGATCCATCATCGCAAAGACCCCCCGCCAAGCCTCCAAGACCCAGGACATCACTGGCGGCCTCCCCCGAGTGGCCGAACTCTTCGAAGCCCGCCGCCCCAAGGAAGGTAACGTGGGCCAAATGGCAAAGATCGACGGCATCGTCTCCGAAGCCGGCACACTGCGCTCCAAGAAGCGCCTTCTCGTCACCAACGAGGAAACGGGTCAGGCAGAGGAACACCTCATCCCCCATGGCAAGCACGTCCTCGTACAGCCAGGCGACTTCGCCCACAAGGGCCAGCTTATCACCGAGGGTGCAAAGGACCCGCACGAAATTCTGGAGATTCTCGGGCCCTCCGCCGTTCAGGAATACCTCATCGAGGAAATCCAGAAAGTGTACCGCCTCCAAGGCGTGACCATCAACGACAAGCACCTCGAACTGATTATCTCCCGCATGCTCTTTAAGGTACGCATCACCGACCCGGGCGACACCGAGTTCTTCTGGGGCGACCAAGTTGACCGCTTTGCCTTCATGGACGCCAACGAAAATATAATCGAGAAGGGCGGCAAGCCCGCCGACGGCGAACCCATCCTGCTAGGCATAACTAAGGCCTCCCTGGAGACGGACAGCTTCATCTCCGCCGCTTCCTTCCAAGAGACCACCCGCGTTCTCACCAATGCTGCCACCCTCGGCAAGGTGGACGAACTCGCGGGCTTCAAGGAAAACGTCATCATGGGGCACCTCATCCCTGCTGGCACGGGCCTGCCAAAGTGGCGCCGCCTCAAGATCGACACACTCGGCGCCATCGCCGCCAAGGAAAGCGCCTGAAGAACGATTCCAGCCTCCGGGCATAACTTTTCTCACCGCTTTCAAGGGCCCGCCGTAAAAAAGACTTGAATCGCTTCGATAAAAATATATCAAAGACCGCTTTTCTTCATTTTCTAGGACCTCCATTCAATGCCCACGA
Organism: uncultured Opitutia bacterium; assembly: GCA_964012695.1. Lineage (GTDB taxonomy): Bacteria > Verrucomicrobiota > Verrucomicrobiia > Opitutales > Seribacteraceae > CAXGVD01. The sequence goes on along the minus strand of CAXGVD010000127.1, from coordinate 1,308 downwards.
TCAACCAACTCGTCCGCAAGGGACGCAAGCTGCAGAAGAGCAAGACAAAGTCTCCCGCTTTAAAGGCTTGTCCGTTCCGCCGCGGCGTATGCGTACAGGTAACCACCCGCACTCCAAAGAAGCCTAACTCGGCCATTCGTAAGGTGGCCAAGGTTCGGCTCACCTCTGGCATGGAAATCATAGCCTACATTCCCGACGAAGGCCACAACCTGCAAGAGCACAGCATCGTGCTCGTCCGCGGTGGCCGCGTGAAGGACCTTCCAGGTGTACGCTACCATGTGGTGCGCGGCACGCTTGATTGTCAGGGCGTGGAGAAACGCAGACGCAGCCGCTCCAAGTACGGCGTTAAGCGTCCCCGCGAAAAATCGTCCTGAAGCGGGGCTCCCCGACCGCCTTTTTTCTTTTTCCTTACTCGTCTACCCTTCCCTACAGGCAACCAACATGTCGCGTCGCAGAAGAGCAACCAAGAGAATCCCCGCGCCCGATCCGCGGCACGGCAGTCCCCTTATCAGTTCCCTCATCAATTTGGTCATGAGGGACGGGAAGAAGGCAGTGGCCCAACGCGTCGTGTACACTGCCATTGAACGCATGGCTGAAAAGCTGGGCAAAGGAAACCCCGTCGAACTCGTCCTCGGCGCTCTTGAGAACATCCGTCCGAAAATCGAGGTAAAGAGCCGCCGTGTGGGCGGCGCAACCTACCAAGTTCCCGTGGAAGTGGCCTTTGAGCGCCAGCAAGGCCTCGCCTTCCGTTGGGTGGTGAACGCCGCCAAGTCTCGCAAGGGCACGCCCATGGCCGAAGCTCTTGCGGGCGAACTGATCGATGCCTACAACAATACAGGTTCCGTCGTGAAGAAAAAAGAGGAAACGCACCGCATGGCTCAGGCCAACCGGGCCTTTGCCCACCTTCGTTGGTGAGTGCTTTAATCCTTTCGCGACAACCGCAAGCCACGAGTTTTTCATCGTCCGCAATTCCATCATGAGCGACGCTCGAGATCATTCTTCAGCCAATTCGCCAGACCGTCCCGCCGTTCTGGAAGTTACTCGGAACATCGGTATCGCCGCACACATCGACGCAGGCAAGACCACCTGCACCGAGCGCGTTCTTTTCTACTCGGGCGTGGTACACAAAATCGGCGAGGTGCACGACGGCAACGCTACCACAGACTGGATGGAGCAGGAGCGAGAGCGCGGCATCACCATCACCTCCGCCGCAATTTCCTGCGGCTGGACCACCAAGGACGGCCCCTTCGCCGACATAGACCACCGCATCAATATCATCGACACCCCTGGCCACGTTGACTTTACCGC
>CAXGVD010000126.1:0-6787 GCA_964012695.1 uncultured Opitutia bacterium | reverse complement strand
GATGAAGAGACGGGGTCGCTGAACGTCGGACGTCTGCTCTCGCGGGCTGGTTTCGATCCCGCACTGATGGCCGACATACGCGGCTGGGAACATTGGGCTCGCATCAATGAGTTGCCCTTGGCCGAGGCCCTTCGGGAAATCACTATCGGCCTTCAGGACAGGTACAATGCCATGGAACACCGCGGCACCACGGACCGTATCGCCCTCATCGGACCCCCTGGCGTGGGGAAGACCACGACTCTGTGCAAATTCCTGGCCCACGAGGTCTTCATGAACAAGACCACTCCTAGTGTCCTCAAGGTGGAAAACGGCATACCCAACCCTGACGACGCTCTGTGACGTCGTTGGCGTCACCCTTCACCGCGAGCCCACGACCCTCCCCGAGGTCACACCCGAAACCCCTCTTTACCTCGACTTTCCCGGTATTTCCCTCAGTCACAAAGATGATTGGACCCAAACCAACGAGACTCTCGATCTTCTTGGCGTCGATACCCGCGTGCTCGTCATGAACGCGGCCTATGACCGCGAGGTGATCGACAAAGCCACCCGCCTCGCGGGACTTCTCGGCGCCACCCACGTCGCCCTGACCCACTTCGACGAACTCTCCAACTCCAGCAAGCTTTTTTCCGCCGTTTTTCGGAGCGGGCTCACCCCTCTCTGCGTTTGCTACGGACAAAACGTCACGGGAGACTTTTCCACCAAGGTGCTTGGACAACTTATTGCCGGCGCCTTTCCCGAGCAACTGTACGGCAGGATGAACCGCCGCCCGGCCTGACGCTATGAACAACGCTGCTCGATACTTCTTCTGCCTCTGCGGGTTCGCGGGTTTTCTTTTGTTCTTCCCCTTGGGGTGGTTCGTTACTGGAAACGCTCTCGACGCGCTCCTTCGAGGCTGTGCTGGCTGTTTGGTCTTCGCGGTGGCGGGGCGAGCTCTCTTGGGCGTGTTGCTTCGCTCCCCGCGCCTGCGGGAGGTCCGCGTTCCCATTGAAGGTTCGGTTGCCGAGTCGTCCTCGGAAACTCCTCCCGTTCAGGGAACCGCTGGTCCTCCGCCTGGAGGGGGAGTCTCCAGCGCCGAGGAACTAGCGATGCAGGCCTCCGCCAACGCGACCACTGAAGCCGCCGCCTCCTCCGCAAACGCCTTGCCGCAACCTGGAATGGAGGCCTCCGCCTGAGCGGGTGGGAGACTGAATCCACATGAGCATGCCTGCCGCAATCACTAAGCGCACAGACGCGCGGAAGAGTGCGGAGCGCATGAAGGAGGCCGCCAAAGCTTACAAGCGGGCCATGAGCGACGAAAAGGGTAGGGAGCAACTGATCGAGAACTACCTGCCCCTCGTCAAGTCCATCGTGTCTCGGATGCGCCACCATTTTCCCGAGCGTGTGGAGACGGAAGATCTTTACGGCATCGGGGCCAAGGCCCTCGTCGTCGCCGTCAACCAATTCGATCCCTCCAAAGGTCGCGCATTCGGGAGTTACGCGGGGCTCCGCATCAAAGGCGCTCTACTGGACGAACTTCGCCGCATCGACTGTCTTCCGCGGGCCAACCGAGCAAAGGCACGTTCCCTTCAGGCCACCATCGCGGATCTGGAGGCCAAGCACAAGCGCCCCGCCTCCGAGGAGGAAGTGCGGACCGCCTTGGACGTTTCCCCCACGGAATACCAAAAACTCCTCAAGGAAACCCAACCCGTCACCTTTGTGCCGATCGATGCCCCCGTCGGATCCGGCGACGAGGAAGGCTCCCCCGCCACCCTCGCCGATGTCCTCTCCGATCCCACTGAAATGGACGCCCGAGACCAAACCGAGAGCCGGGAACGAGTAACTCTCCTCCGTGAACGCATTAAGGAATTGCCGGACCAGCAGAAGAAAATCCTCGTTCTATACTATTATGAGGAATTGAAACTGGCTGAAATCGCGCAAATCTTTGGCTTGACCGAAGGGCGAATCAGCCAGATTCTTTCGCATACCATTCTGAGCCTCAAAAGCCACTTCCGCGCGCTCGCCCAAGTAAACTCGCACCTCTAGTCAGATGCTTCTAATCATCGGTGTCATTATCGTTTTCGGTTCCTGTATCTTCGGCTTTATGCTGGCAGGCGGGAATCCCGCCACCCTTATTCACGCAGGCGAGATCATGATCATTTGCGGAATCGGGGCGGGCATTGTCATCGTCTCTAGCCCCAAGAGTGTTCTGGTGGGGCTCGTAGGAGATATCAAGAAGGCCGTCGGAGGCAATGTTTCCAACAAAGGCAAATTCATCGATCTCCTCGTCCTGCTCTACGAACTCTTCATGCTTGGCCGCCGGAAGGGCACCCCCGCTCTCGACGAGCATGTGAGCGAACCCAACAACAGCTCCATTTTCACCAAGTACCCGTCCTTCCTCAACGACGAACGCCTCGTGGAGTTCCTTTGCAACTCCCTCAGGCCCATCGTGGACGGACGATGCAAACCCGCTGAAATCGGTGGCATCCTTAAGTCGGAGTTGTCCAGCCGGGAAGCCGAAGCGGCCCGCACCGTGAAAGCCATGGAAATTGTTTCGGACGCCCTTCCCGGCGTCGGCATCGTGGCAGCCGTGCTCGGGATCATCAACACCATGTCAAACTTGGAGGACCCGCAGGCGGTAGGCCAGAAGGTGGCCGCGGCCCTTTCCGGCACCTTCCTCGGGATTTTCCTGGCCTACGGCATCGGCATTCCCACGGGTCGTTTGATCGCCCTTAACCAAGAACAGGAGTTTCTCTACTTCCGCATCGTCGAGCGGGCTGTGACCGGTTTCGCCACTGGCCTCTCGCCCATCATGGCCGTTGAAATCGGTAGGCGTTCCCTCGACTCGCCCATCCAGCCCACCGCAGACGAACTGGAAGAAAGCTGCAAGGAGGCGGCCAAAGGAGGCTGAGCCGCCGCTATTGCGGCCCGCGCTCAGGAGACAGTAAGCCCCTTTTCTCCTCATGAAAGTAATCCTCATACGCCGACACCGCCCCTTCGGCAGTCACGCTGGGGCGTGGAAAGTGGCCTATGCGGACTTCGTCACCGGCATGATGTCGCTATTCCTCGTCCTCTGGATCCTTTCTCAGGACGAAGAAGTCATCATCGCTACCACCCGCTTTTTCCGGGACCCTTACATGGCCGGCGTACCAAAATCCACCCCCGTCGAGCAAAAGGACGCCCGCCCCGGGAGCATGGTGGACCAAATCGTTGGCCGTTCCGATACTACGATGAAAAACACGGACGACACGAGTTCCATCGATATCGATGTTCTCCACCGCATCGCCAGGGACTGGATCAAATGGATCAAGGACAGGGATCTGGACGACGAAGCGATTCAAATCGAAGTGCAAAACGAACGCATTCACGTGACCCTCTACCACGGAGACGACAAGCCCTTCTTCAGGGACTATTCGCCCGAGCTCACGGACATCGGCAAACAATACGTACGCTACATGTCCTGGTCTATCGATCGCCATCTCCTCATCAGCCGGATGGATTCTCATACGCACGCCCTGCCGTCGGGACGGGAAGCCCGTCTGGCCTTGGTGGGAGACCCTCCCGAGTCCGACCCGAGACGCAGCCTCACCCAAGACGACCAAGACAACCTCTCCGCCTTCAAAATGAGTGCCGACCAAGCCCACGAAATGCTCCACTGGCTCACCTACTACGCAGCTCCCGTGGGCGAAAACAGCGAATTGCTCTCCAAATTCGAAGGCATCAAGGCCCACGGGACGAATATCCCCAACAAACGCTTCCCCAACCAAGAGTTGAAGAACCGTAGAGTTGAGCTCAGCCTAGTGATCGATAAGAGCAAGAAGGACTTGCGCCAATATCGCCCCCCGTCCCAAGGCGAACTCAATCAAGACACCCGCAACAACTGATGGAACACTATCTTTCCGGCAGAGGGAATTTCGGCGACGCCCAGCAGGAGGGCGGGGAAGAGGAGGAATTTCGCTCACTTCTCGACCAAGAAGACCCCGCGGTCGCTCCGCAACAGGAGGTGACTGCCGAAGCGAACGCCTCCGTCGAGGGCGAAAATCAACTCCTCTATGAAGAGGAGGGCGGCCCCAAGGTGGAAGTCGTGAACGTTGACGGGCGCCCCGCCCAAATCATCGTTCACCTCGAAAGCGGCCGCAGGCTTGAACTCAACTGCGAGTACTGAAGTACCACGCTCCTAGCCGAGCACCCTTTTCCCACCCATCTGCGGCGCATTTTGCCGCCTTTACTGATATCCCTGGGCAAACCCATTGAAAATCAAAGGCTTGCGGGATTGGCGCGTCCGATGCTTCACGTGAGAGCGTGAATTTAGCTCTCTTCGAAAACGCCTCCGCCCTCCGCGGTCTGGAACAATACCAGAACGTCATCGCCCACAACATCGCGGCCAGCCATGTCGCGGGATTCAAGAAGGCCGTAGTGAGCTTCGAGGCCGTGGAAGGCGGGGAAATCGCCCGCAGCACCCACGACCGCCTCAAAAACGAGATGCCCGGCTCCTTCCCCGTGATGAAGAATCAGGTGGACTACAGCGAAGGGGAGCTTCGCCAAACCAATAACCCCGGCGACATGGCCCTGCGCGGCGAAGGCTTCTTCGGCCTCCAGAACCTGAACGGCGACATCGTCTACACCCGTGACGGCCAGCACTACGTCAACGCCGACGGGGCCATCGTCAACAGCATGGGCCACGAGTTCATAGACATGGGCGGCAACGCCATCCAAGTCGTTCCTGGCGGCGGCGAGCTTTCGGTGGACAAGGAAGGGCAAATCTTTCAAGGCGGCCAACTTCTGGGAGAGGTGGGTGTCTTTGTTTTCGACGACCCCCTGATGGACCTTAAGAAGGTCGGCGGCGGCTTCATCGCCGAAGAACCCGGTGTGGAGCCCACTCCCGCCCAAGGCGGAACCTTCACGATTCTGCAGGGACATCTCGAAGACAGCAACGTCTCCTCACTGCAGGAAATGATTGGGTTGATCGAGGTCTCCCGAGCCCACGAAGCCAACTACAAGATGATTCAGCACTTCGATCAAAATGTCGGCAAGGCTATCGGCACCCTCGGTCACACCCAGTAAGCCCGCTCACCAACCTTTTACACCGTAACACGAACTCGTAACGACACACGCCATGAACCTTTCACTTTATTCCGGCTCCACGGGCATGCAGGCCCAGCAACTCAACCTCAACGTCATCTCCAACAACATCGCCAACGTAAACACCACGGGCTACAAAAAGAACAAAATCGAGTTCCAGGACCTTCTATACCAGAATCCGCGCATGGCCGGCGGCCAGACCGGGGCCGGCAACATCATTCCCACCGGCGTGGAGATGGGTAACGGCACCAAGGTCGTGGCCACCCCCAAGATCTTCACCCAAGGTACCCTTACCAAGACGGACGAGAAGAACGACATCGCCATCGACGGCATCGGCTTCTTCCAAGTCCAGCGGGCCGACGGGACCGAAGCCTACACCCGGGATGGTGCCTTCAAGGCCGGTCCCGACGGCCAGCTCACCACTGGCGACGCCCTTCCCCTCACCGCTGGTATCCAGATCCCCCCCGAGGCCACCAACATGTTCGTCTCCGCTACCGGGGAGGTCTCCGTGGAAACCGCCGACGGCGTCCAACAAATCGGTCAGCTTGAACTCGTGCGCTTCCCCAATTCCGCTGGTATGAAAGCCGTGGGCGGCAACATCTATATAGAGACCGAGGCCAGCGGTCCCCCAGAGATCGGAGCCCCCGGCGAAAATGGCTTCGGCACCCTCCAGCAAGGTTGGCTCGAAATGTCCAACGTCAATGTCATCGAGGAAATGGTGAACATGATCATCGCGCAACGGGCCTACGAAGTGAACTCAAAGTCCATCCAGACCTCCGACGAAATGCTTGGCCGGGTCAACCAGCTCAAACGCTAAATGAGGGTTCCTTTATATATACTCGCGTGCGCTGCGTTTGCCTGTTTGGGGAAGGCAGACGTTTTTGATCGTCTGCCCTTGCTGGAAGTGGATTCCGCCCCTGCGGCTTCCAACGCTCCCCGCGTCTCTCTAGGGGAAACCGTCCGAGCTTTCGATGTGCCCAAGCCCCTAGTACCCCAAACCTTTGCCATCACCGCCCCCCGCTTTTCCGCTGTGGTGGTGGTGGATGTCCCTACCTTGGAAAAGAAACTGGCGGACGCTCTGGCCCACCGCTATCAAGCCGTCGGCCAACTCGTGGTGCGTCTTGCCCGCGAGTGGAAGCCCCTTAGTGTTCCCGCCGATTGGGAACTGCGCCTGAGCCAAGTCGCACCCGACCAGTTGTCGAGTAGTGCCTTCGCCCGCTTCTCTCTCTGGGGCAACGGCCGGATGCTCGGCGAATACGGCTACCCCTTCAAGGCGGCCCACATGGTTAACGTAAACGTGGCCAAGGCCCCTTTGGGTCGTGGCATGCGGCCTTCTCCCGAGTACTTCGAAACGCGCTCCGTGGACGCTTTTTCCGCACCCGCCTTCGGGCATGTGCCTCAAGGCGCCCCACTAAAGGGCTACCAGCTTGCTTCCGGCATGCAACCTGGCGACCTCCTCAAGTGGAGCAAGCTGGGCAAGGTCACCCTCGTGCGTCGAGGCGACATGGTCAAGGTGTACGCCCAAGGCAAAGGTATTTTCGTGGAAATGACGGGACAGGCGCAGGAAGACGGCGTCAAAGACCAGTTCATCCGCATACTCAACGTAAACAACCCGTCCAAACGGGAATTCCAAGCCAAGGTACTCGATGAAAACCGCGTCAAAGTACAACTCTAAGGTGAAGCTCGGGCAGATTTTCGCCCTGTTTGCATTCCTTCTTTCGGGAGCCCT
>CAXGVD010000125.1:0-6914 GCA_964012695.1 uncultured Opitutia bacterium | reverse complement strand
CCAGAAGCAGTTCTACGAAATGGCCGCCTTCACCCACGGCGTAGGCAGCGTAAACCGCAAGATGGGCATGGAAAACCTCGCCTCCTTCAACAAACTAGTACGCCAAGAAGCGGACGAGGACGGAAAGCTCCGCCGGGCCTCCCGCATGGTTCGCGACATTCTCCAGTTCGGCCTCGACAACCCCGGCGAAGGGAAGATTCGCCTCCCGAGGGACTACCAGTACGACAACGCCAAACCCAACGAGCAAGTGGAAGCCCGCACCATCTTCGGCCTTACCGTAGAGTTGGACGAAAACCTCGAAGAAATCGGCTCCCGTGAAACCTATGCCAACTGGCTCGCATCCGACGCCAACCCCCGCTTCACCACGGTCATCGCCAACCGCCTCTGGAAGCAAGTGATGGGCATAGGCCTCATCGAGCCCGTTGACAACATGATGGACGACACCACCGCCACCAATCCCGCGCTCATGGCCTACCTCGAAAAAACCATGTACGCTCTGGACTACGACTTGAAGGAATTCCTCCGCGTCCTCTACAACACCAAAGCTTTCCAGCGGGCCGCCCCCAAGCAGGAATACTCCCTTTCCTCGGAAGTTCCCTTCCTCTACCAAGGCCCCATCATCAACCGCATGACCGCCGAGCAAATCTGGGACTCCCTTCTCACCCTCACCTACCCCGATGTCGACCTCCGCAAGGTGGACAACGAACCCATGGAGTACGACAAGTTCGTACGCTACTCCGCCATGTCGGGCGAGCAGCTGCTGGCGGAAGTGGCTGCCTCCATCAACGGCGGTGGCCAACGCATGGAACGCCCCAACCGCACCACCCCCAACGCCAACGCCAAGCCCACCAACGTCAACTGCCCCATCAAACCCGGACGCGCCGCCGACCCGAGCATCGTGGTCATGGACGAGGAAGGTAAACCCGTCGCCCTCTGCTGCAACGGATGCAAACGCACCTTCACTGAACAAGTGGCCGCTAAAGTAGCCCGCGCCTCCAAGCCCCCCGCCCAAAAAGACTTGCCCGAAGGAAGCATGCCCGGTGGCCCCAAGTTTCAATACGTCAACGCTAGGCAAGTGCGTGCCTCGGAATTGAGTTCCCCCGCCCCCGTCGGGCACCTCGTGCGTGAATTCGGCGGCTCTGACCGCGAGCAAATCCAAAACGGCCACCGCGACGCATCCGTCACCCAAGTCCTCGCCCTCCTCAACGGCTACGTAGAGAATAGCATCCTGCGGAACAAGAAAGCTACCGCCATGCAGGCCCTCGAGAGCGAGCACAAGGTGGAAGACAAGGTGAAGAACGTCTACTACACCATTCTCAACCGCAAGCCCGACTCCCGCGAGCGCCGGATCGCCGCGGAACTGGTAAAGTCCCACGGTGACGAAGCCTACAAGGACCTCATCTGGATTCTAATCAACTCCCACGAATTCCTCTTCGTGCAATAAGTCGCTCCCGCACCTTTTATCAAATAAAACAACCTTAACGAAATTCACACGACATGAAAAACGCCCTCAACAAGCTCGACGAACTCGGCCGCCGCGAATTCATAGCCCACACCGCCAAGGCCTGCCTCGGCGTGGGCCTCCTCCCCATGCTCGGAGACAAGGTAAGCACGCCCGTACAAGCCCTCACTCCAGGCGTCCGCCACGCCAAGGCCCGCTATGTCATCTACCTCAACATGGCCGGCGGTATGACCCATCTGGACACCCTCGACCCCAAGCCCAACAACCCCAAAATGCAAGGCCCCACCCAAGCTGTCCAGACCAGCGCGGACGATGTCATCCTGGCCGAGAACTTCTCCAAAACCGCCTCCCAGATGCACAACGCGGCCGTCATACGCTCCATCTCCACCAACCAAGGCGCACACGAGCAGGCCGGCTACCTCATGCACACAAGCTATCAAAAGCGCGGCACCATCGTACACCCCACCTTCGGCAGTTGGGTGGCCAAGCTCTCCGGGGCCATCAACCGCACCATACCAATGAACGTCAAGATTGGCGGCGGAGGCGGCGGAGCCGGTTTCCTCGAGTCCAAGTACGGCGCCCTCCCAATCGGTAACCCCAAGTCCGGCCTTGCAAACAGCAAAATGGCCAGCTACCTCAACGAAGACCGTTTCGGACGACGCCTTAAAATGGCTGAGGAGATGAATGGTAAGTTCCTCGCCGGCTTTCCACAGAAAAAGGTCCGGGCCTACTCCGACCTCTACAGCGAAGCCGTCGAACTCATGCGCAGCGAAGACCTCAAGGCCTTCGACATCGAGCAAGAGCCCGAAAACATTCGCGAATTCTACGGCGATACCAACTTCGGCCAAGGCTGCCTCCTAGCCCGTCGCCTCATCGAGAACCAAGTCCGCTACGTGGAAGTGACCCGAGGCGGCTGGGATACCCACGACGAAAACTTCGACCGCGTGGCGGAGAATTGCGCCGACGTGGACCAAGCCCTCAGCGCCCTACTCTACGACTTGGAGCAACGCGGCCTGCTCAAGGAAACCCTCGTGGTCCTGACCTCCGAATTCGGGCGCACGCCCGAAATCAACCCCCGCAACGGACGCGACCACTGGCCAAAGGCCTTTTCCGCCTTCATGGCCGGCGGCGCCGTCAAAGGCGGAACAGCCTACGGCAAGAGTGACGAGAACGGCAAGGAAGTGGCGGAAAACCCCGTCAAGCCGCCCGACCTCAATGCCACAATTGCCTACGCCATGGGCCTCCCCATCAACAAGATCTTCTACTCCCCCTCGGGACGCCCCTTCACCGTGGCCCACAAGGGCGAACCCATCCTCGACGTCCTCGCCTGAGGCGACCCGCCGCAATGAGGAAGGCAACCGCCACCCTCGTTACGCTGGCCTGCCTGCTCTTCGCCAGCCTGCGGGCTGGTGCGGAGGAGCCTATCCGCGTATTCCGCACCAAGCAGGGACACGCCCTCGAAGCCCGCTTCATCGGCTACCAAGGGCAAAATGTCTACCTACAGGACAAGGCCGGGCGGCGCTACGCCCTCCCCTACCAACAACTCTCGCCCAACTGCGCCCAATACGTCGGCGAGGCAGTCACGAAAAAGCGCGTGCCCGAAGGCCAACCGCCTCCCGCCACGCCAACCCCGAACCCAACCCCACCCACAACAGGTAAACCGGAGACTCCTCCCGTAACTCCCGAGCCTCCCAAACCGCCGCCAAAACCCGTCAGGCCAGGCTCCTTCTTCAGCCACAAGTTCGCCCCCCTAGGCGTGGATCCCGCGGAAATCGCCGCCGCCTCCTCACCCTCCATGCCCGAACCCGGACAACCCGTGGACTTCGCGAGCCACGTCCTGCCCATCTTCCAGGAACGTTGCGTGGAATGCCACCGGGCTCCCTTCAACAAAAACGGCCGCACAATCAAACCCAAAGCCGGGCTACAACTGGATTCCTACGAAATGGCCCTAAAGGGAAACCTCGACGGCCCTTCCATTGTCCCTGGAAACTCCGCCGAGAGCTACCTCGTGGAACTCATCAGCCTTACCGAGGACGACGCCGACGTCATGCCACCCAAGGGCGGCCCACTCTCTCCCGAGCAAATCGACGTCGTCAAACGCTGGATAGACGAAGGGGCCAAACCTTCGGCTGGAGAAGCGGGCACGGCTGCAGGAGGAGGAGCTTTGCCCGCTCCGGGCCAACCCATAGACTTCGCCAAGCACCTCTTTCCCGTCGTCAAGGAACGCTGCCTAGACTGCCACGGCGAGCCCTATGTGAAGAACGGGCGCACCATAAATCCAAAGGCCGGCCTTCGTCTGGACACCTACGAAAACATCATCAAGGGCACGCTGGACGGCCCCGTAGTCGTACCTGGAAACATAGCCGAAAGCACCCTTTACATCCTCGTGGACCCCGAAGAGGCCGACGTCGATATTATGCCCCCGAAAGGCGACCCGCTTACACCCGAGCAAATCGAGGTCTTCAAACGCTGGATTCTCGAAGGGGCCCAAGCCACCCCTGCGGCCACCGCCGCGGACCCGAACGCCCCTACTCAACAAGCCCCCGTTGCCATCGTGGCTCCCTCCGGAAAAACCAGTTTTCTGGACCAACTCGCCACCCGCGTACGCCCCCTCGGCCTCCCGCAACTGCAAGCGGCGGAACGTTCCGGAGCCCAGGTAAAGCCTCTGGCCAAGAACCACTCGTTGGTCCGCGTGGAATTTGTCTCCACCGCCCCAAACGTCGACGACTCCACGCTCCAAGGCTTCAATTCCATCCGCTCAAACATTTCTCACATGGACCTCTCCCGCACCAAAGTGACGGGACGGGGCCTGTCCTCCCTCGGCAGTTACGCCAACCTCACCTGGCTCAGCCTGCGAAGCACCCCCATCGAGGACGAAGATCTCGCCTCCATCAGCCAACTGCCCAACCTCCGATACTTGAACTTGGTTGGCACCAAGGTCACGGACAAATCCATCTCCACCCTCTCCTCCATGAAGGCCCTGCAGGAAGTTTACCTCTGGGACTCCAAGGTCACCCCGACCGGAGCGAAACGCCTCCGACAAGCCGCCCCGAGCCTAAAAGTCATCCACCGCTAAGATGGGGAGACCGGGCTTCGCTCCGGTTTCGAGGACCTCCTGATAGGGTAGTCCAACATGCTGGGCTTCGGCAAGATCTTGTGCGGCCAAGCCAAGACCTACGTAAACATCGACAGGGGCAGGGCCATGTTCGAGCTGATAAATTTGAAGAGGGAACAGACCGTGAACCTGCACCGATTCATAAACTACGGAGTCCTTTTGAATTTCCCTCAGGGTTGCGTCGCTGTGGCCGTCCAATCCTCAAGTCGTGGAGGCTTGGGACCAGAAATTCGATTTCCCCGAAGTTGAAATCGGCAAGGAGAAGAAAATCAAGGACCATTCCATCGAGGAATTGTTATCAGCGGAGGAAGAACTAGGCAAAGCACCTCCCACGCAGGAAAATAAAAGGCCTCATTTGCACTCGTCGCCAACCGGAAACATCGACGCCGACGCACGAGGAGGTCTCATCGATCCGTAAGCTAGGCAAGCAAGTGTTGTTCAACTAAGCCGGCCCGGTGAGTCCCACGACAAAAGTGAAACCTGGAAGCAGACAGCAGCAGGAGGTATTGATCGTCCAGGGCAATGGCCACCATGTGCGCTTTCGGAGGTGTCGGATTAATAGGATTGGCGGGCTTTTGTCGCAAAAAAGAGAAAAGAAAACGCTAAACGGAAGGAGGAATGAATTGAGCGGAGCTATTCCGCTTACCTAGGTTTGAAGATATCAAAATGTTGAATCCTTGCCTGCGTGGTACTTTTGCCAATCCCTTGTAAATACTCATTCCTTTTCCTTCAACACGGGTAAAATGTCATCCATAACTGTTGAATTAATTCCTTATAAAATGCCTTTGGGTAGTTAAGATGTATTGGTTTTTCAACTGTCCAACTTTCAATAAACAATGACGAGGTAAACCTATAATCCTCAAACACTTTGTGGTATAGTAGTTTCCCCCCCCATGAGCGAAAAGAACAATCTCTCGGACCAAATTTCCGTCCTCCTCAGCAAGGAGGAAAGGCAGGCCTTAACGAAAACCTCGCACGAACAGGACCGCTCCATTTCCCAAATCGCAAGGATCGCCATCCTCAAGCATTTGGAGGGAGGGGAAGCCTCCGTCCAAAACGGTTTCCAAGGCTCCATTGAGGAGGTGTTCACCGCCCTAGGGCGCCAACTGGCGAAAAACACGGAAATCCTAAGAAACCTGCGGCTCATCCTCTTCGACACCCGTTTGCGGGGTTCCGTCTACATTGGCGCTTATGTCACGGACAACGTCACCGATATCACGGGTTACGACAAAACCGACATCCTCGACCTCGACTTCGTACTGTCGCGAGTTCACCCGCAGGAAAGAAAAAACTTCATTCAGCAAAACAAAGACGGTATTCGAAAAGGATCCTGGCAAGTAAGCTTTCGCTTTAAACTGGCGAACGGACGTTACGCCGACACCCTCTTGGCCTGCCATGCGAACGAAAACAACCACGTCTATGGTTTTTGGCTGGTTCCTCGGGAAGAACTTCCCGACGGCGAAGACGAGTAAAGCCGCCAAGCCTTCCTCGCCCCCGCTCCCCCGACCGCCCGTTAGGCGGTTGCCCAAGTTGAAAATCCGGGTAAAGTATTACCTTCTTCCTGTTTGAATGTGAAAACTCTCCTTGGACAGCATACGGGGGAAAAGCTCCTCCTCGTGACGACTCTCCTCGCCGCACCCTTTCTCTACGGCCACCCGGGACACGAAGGCGTAGGCGAGGCACATGGCCCAGTCCTCACTTGGTTCGGCGATCCCTCCACCACCATGACCGTTCTCTGGCTCGGCCCAGAAGCTTCCGAGCCTACCCCCCTCCTCTGGCTCAAGAAATCGGGTGGGAAATGGCAGTCCCACTCTCCCCGCCAAGTTCCCTTCGCCGACGTGAAGGGGGAAGCCGTTCACTTTCACGAGTTCGCCAACCTCTCGCCCGGACAAATCCACCACTACGCCCTATCCCCCGAACGACCGGGCCTCACCACCCACATACGCCGCTTCCAAACCCTCCCGGACAAACTCGACGCCCCATTCCGCTTCGTCACGGGCGGAGACATGTTTCACAAACGCGAATGGTTGGACGCAATGAACCTGCGGGCGGGCCTCGTCTCCCCCCGCTTCGCCCTCCTCGGCGGCGACCTCGCCTACGCCAACGGTCGCGACCCCGACCGCTGGCGCCAATGGCTCGACTCCTGGGCCGTCCACGCCGTCACCCCAGAAGGTCTCTCCGTCCCCATCTTACCCGTCATCGGCAACCACGAGGTGAACCCTCGGACCCGTGGCTGGCCCGCCAAGGCCAAGTTCTTTCACTCCCTTTTCCTCCAACCGAATGAGGCCGAGCACACCTGGCGTGCCGTGGATGTCGGCTCCTTCCTCTCCTTCTTCC
>CAXGVD010000124.1:0-7018 GCA_964012695.1 uncultured Opitutia bacterium | reverse complement strand
GACCTTGCTGTCCGAGCCATGGGAAATGACGCCGAAGATTCGGCCGTCCTTCCAAGGTTCGGCAGCCTCCATGTAGGTGGCCTTATTGCTCGGGTCGGTCAAGTTCTTGGGGTTGAGGCCGAATTTGGCGGTGATGCCTCTTCCATTACCGTAGAGGCCGTGGCAGGCGGAGCAATGGACGTCGTACAAATCGCGACCCTGTCTGATTAGTGGGATGTCCACGCCGACCTCGGAGGGGATGCGATCCACCCATTCCCCGTCTTCGCTCTTGCCTGTACGGAATGAGAGGGAACCGGCGTCGGGGGAGGCGGAAAAGACGTTACCGAGGTCCCGGGCGTCGCCGCGGGGCACCACGCCGACGGGGGGCAAGCGGTCAGCTCGGCGATCAGCGAAAAGGCGAGTTTCGGACTGCTCCAAAACCTTGAGCTGGCGGTCCATGTCGGGAAAGACCTCAAGAGGCGGCTTCTTGAACTTGTCGCCTTGGAAGCCGAGGATGGAGACGATGGTCACCACCGACAGCGCGTAAAGCCAAAGAAAATACCTCATCAGTACTCCTCGGGTTCACGGATGAGGGAGACGGACTTGCCTCCCGCGGATTTGAGGAACTCGGCGGTTTCGTCTTCCTCGAACTTGGGGTCGTCCACCTCGATGACAATCATGTACTTGTCGTCCCCCGTGCGTCCGAACCTGGGGTGCTCGAAGACGGGGTGGTTATGCCTCGGCAGGCGGTTCAGGAAAAACATCCCGAAGAGGGTGCCGAAGGCTGCGAGCAGAATGGTGAGTTCGTAGAAAACGGGGAAGGGATAAATGGGGCTGAAAAAAGGTTTGCCGCCGACGATGAGAGGATAATCGAAGGCATTCATGTACCAGACGATGAACATGCCTGTGAAGAATCCGGTAGCCCCGCCGATAAGGGTGAAGATGGGTACTTTAGAGCGGACTGGATAGCCTTCGTCGTCGAGTCCGTACATTTGGGCGTCAAGTCCGTGAACGGGGATGGGGGTGTAGCACTCCCAGCGGGTGTAGCCCTCGTCACGCACCTTGGCCGCCGCCTCGTATATATCCTTGGCGGAGTTGAAGGTGGCGGTGAGCCCGTACTTTATGCCTTTGGCGGCCATGTCGAAACAATCAGATACAACAGTTCCTCGAAGCAGAGAATTAATGCTTACCGTGATGGGGGTCGGCGGCGGGCATTACGCACTTGACCTCAGCCATTGGCATGAGAGGGAGGAAGCGCAGGAAGAGAAGAAAGAGAACGGAGAAGAAACCGAAGGTGCCGAAGAAGGTGAAAATATCCACCACGGTGGGCGAGTAGTAGCCCCAACTGGAGGGCAGAAAGTCCCGAGAGAGCGTGGTGTTGGCGATAACGAAGCGCTCGAACCACATGCCCACGTTCACGAAGATGGAAATGACCCAGACTAGAGGCGTGTTCTCCCGAATGGCCTTGAACCAGAAGAGCTGGGGGCAAATCACATTGCAGGAAATCATAATCCAGTAGGACCACCAGTAGTTACCGAAGGCTCGGTTAACGAAGGCGAAGCTTTCATAGGAGTTGGCACCGTACCAGGCTATGAAGAACTCCATGGAATAGGCGTAGCCGACCAAACTGCCCGTGGCCAAGGTGATCTTGCACATGTTGTCTATGTGCTTCTGGGTGATAAGGTCATGCAGGCCGTACACGGAACGCAGCGGTAAGAGCAGGGTCAGTACCATGCCGAAACCGGAGAATATGGCGCCCGCCACGAAGTAGGGTGGGAAAATCGTGGTGTGCCAGCCCGGCAGGTTGGCCACGGCGAAGTCGAAGGAAACGATGGTGTGCACGGAGAGCACAAGCGGAGTGGAGAGGCCGGCCAGGATAAGGTAAGCCATCTCGAAGTTCCGCCAGTGAGTGTTGGCGTTGCGCCAGCCCATAGAGAGAACGCCGTAGAAGTATTTCCGCCAAGTTTCCTTGGCCCGGTCGCGAAGTACGGCGAGGTCGGGAATCATTCCCATGTACCAGAAGAGTATGGATACGGTGAAGTAAGTGGAAACGGCGAAGACATCCCACTCGAGCGGGCTTCGGAATTGGGGCCAGATGTTGTTGGCGTTGGGAATTGGGAAGAGCCACCAGGCAAACCAGACCCGTCCGACGTGGAAGAGGGGAAAAATGCCGGCGCACATGACGGCGAAGACGGTCATGGCCTCCGAGCCTCGGTTGATGGAAGTGCGCCACTGTTGCTTGAGAAGGCAGAGAATAGCGGATATGAGGGTCCCCGCGTGGCCAATACCAATCCAGAACACGAAGTTCACGATGGCCCAACCCCAGTTCACAGGGTTGTTGTTGCCCCAAGTGCCCACGCCCGTGGAAACGAGGTAGACTAGGCCCATGCCCGTGAAGGAGGCAATGGCGAGGGCGAAGATGAAGCACCACCACCACCAAGACGGGGTCTTGGCTTCGACGATACCGCAAATCTTCTCCGTGATCCAATGGAAGTTACGCTTGTTCAGGACGAGCGGCTCTTCCTCCCACTTGGCCGGCTTGATTTTCTCAAGGACTTCAGGCGAGGCCTCGGCGTTGTTTCCCACGGAGCTCATGCGTTAACGCGACTCCTTTCCATTGCCCTTATCCTTGGCGGGGTACGCAGCCTTCTTATACTCCATATAGGAGTGAGGCTTGTCATACCTGTGCTTTTCCGGCATGGCGGGATTGGGGTTTCGGACGCGAGCAAGATAGGAAGTCCGAGGGCGCAGGTTGAGGTAGCCAAGCAGGGCGTAGTCGCGCGGGTTGCTCTTGAGCTTGGAGACTTCGCTGTCGGGGTCGGATACATCGCCGAAGACTATGGCGTCGGCGGAGCAAACCTGCTGGCAGGCGGTCTTGATGGTGCCGTCGGGCACTTTGAGGTCTTGGCGGGAAACCTCCAGGGCTGCGCCGTCTTCGCCTGAGGCGAACTTGGCTTCCCGCTGGGCGTTCACCTTGGTCCGGATTTTCGACTCCTGAATGCGTTGCACGCAGTAGGTACACTTCTCCATGACGCCGCGCATGCGCACAGTGACATCCGGGTTCTTGCCCAAGTTAGCAAGTTCGGGATTCTTTTCACCGAGAGGGCCGTCGTAAAGTTCGTCGGTCCGGCGCTTGTTCCAATCAAAAAAGTTGAAGCGTCGGACCTTGTAGGGACAGTTGTTGGCACAGTAGCGGGTGCCGCCGCAGCGGTTATAGGCCATGGAGTTGAGGCCTTCCTCGTCGTGGACGGTGGCGTTGAAGGGGCAGACCTGCTCGCAGGGTGCGGTTTCACAATGCATGCAGGAGACGCCCTGGAAGTTGACTTGGACATCGGAGGGGATTTCTGCCCCTTCACGCTCCGTTGAGCTGAAGTAACGGTCCAAGCGAATCCAATGCATTTCTCGTCCGCGCAGAACCTGATCCTTGCCGACGACGGGAATGTTGTTCTCGCTCTGGCAGGCCACCACGCAGGCGTTGCAGCCAGTGCAGAGATTGAGGTCTATGGACATGCCCCACTGATGGAGGCCGGGAACGTCCGAGTTTTCGTAGACGTGGTCCGGATGCTCGTGGGCGGAGTAACCACGGGGGGTGCTGATTGCCTTGTCCCCAACGGACTTGTTCGATTCGTGGCCGAAAATTCGCGGGGAGTGGGACTCGGCGCCCATCTTGGCGGCAAATCCCTCGTCCTTCTCGTAGCCCTTGACAGTGGACTCGCGAACAATTGCCCGCCCCTCCATGGACCAGTGTTCCTGAACATTGGCGAGGGTACCGCGCTTACCATCGACGGGAACGAGCGAAAGGCCCGAGACGATCCGCGAACCATCCGCTCCGAGAAGCGGGTAGGCCGAAAATCCAGCCCCTTCCCCCACCCTGCCCACGGTAGTCCGGCCCATCCCGAGGGAGGCGACTAAGGCGTAATCGGCCAAGCCGGGCTGAACATGAAGGGGGCCTTCGATGAATGCGTCCTCGGAAAGCTTGAGACGGACCACAGGGGCGTCCTGACGGCCTTGGTCGAAAACGGCGGTATCAGGGGCGATGGTCCCGTTCTCGTTGAGCATCGTGGGCTTGGGAAGAAGGCGCAGGCCCTTGTGCTTTGCCTCAATTTCACGCGCGAGGACGGGGCTGACGAGAATGGCGTTATCCCAAGTGAGCTTGGACATGGGCTCGGGACACTCCTGCATCCAGCCGTTGTTGGCGTAGCGTCCATCCCAAGTATGGAAATCGGGCGTGAGGAACAAGTCGAGGGCCTTTTCGGAAGGCGCGGCGGGAAGCACCGATTCCCTGAACTCAGCGAGGGCGGTGAGGGCAAGCTCCGGAGAGACGACGGAAATTTTCTGTTCAAGGACGCCTTTGCGTAGAAAGTCGTCGAAGGGAACGCCGTTCGCCCTCTCCTTGAAAGTGGCCTGAATCAAGGCGTGACTGTCCTTAGACTCACCCGCAAGGAGAGCGAGAAAATCGAGTTCAGAGAAAGTGTTGAAAAGGGGAGCCAGAAGAGGCTGAACTGGCAAGTAAGCACTTTGGTCCCAAGTAAGACCATCTCCCCAAGTTTCGAGGTAGTGGGAAGCGGCTACATGGAGGTCGGAAAGAGAGGAGGTTTCGTCGAGGGAAACGCCGAAGCGAACGGTTTTCTCAACCTTCTTGAGGAGGGCTTGCCAATCGAGGGAGCCGGGGGCGGCGTAAACCGGGTTGCCACCGAGGAAGATTAGAGTGGTGATTTCGCCCGCTTCCAGAGCGGACGCGAGGTCCGCGATTCCCTTGGACTCGTCGGCGGGGGTTTCCAAATACTCGACGGTCTTGCCTGGTGCGCCCAAGGCTTGGTTCACAGTGTAAACCAAAACCTGCGCCTCGGCGGGAAGGTGGTTGCCCGCCAGCACAAGTGCCTCGCCCTTGTGTTCGGCGAGATCCTTGGCAGCTTCCTTTACCCACTTGGGGTCAACGCCGCACTTAGCTCCGCGGGTCTTGAGTTGCTCGGCGACTTCCGCCGGAGCGTCGCCCAGAAGCTCAGCGGCGAGGGCGTTGGCGAAAGAGACCATTTGCGACGGCGCAAGGCGCAGACGGTGGTCTGCGGCGGCTCCCGCACGGGTTAAGTCAGCCTCCACCGAATACAACCGGTTCATCTTTTTGGCGTCAGACTTGTCCAACACCTTGCGGCCCTTGGAGAAACCGCGGTTGTTGACCAACTCGTTCGGCTCACGACAGCTGAGGAAATCGCTGTCGATGGAAAGGATGCGCTTGGCCGCATCCAGTTTCGGAACGACCCGTAGGCCGCCATCCAGTCCGAGTGCTGACCCAAGCACCTTTTCTGGGCCACTGAAGTCAATAGCCTCGTATTCGGCCCAAAGAACACCTTTTTCACGCAGGGTGGAAGCCAGCTTCCCTCGGCTGGGCGAGGAGGACTTGTCCGCCAACACGGCGACCTTGCCCTCGCCCGCGAGCAACTCCTTCAACTCCTTCTCCACTTCGGCCTTGGATACTTTCTTCCACGAAACGGTCTTGTCCTCGCCCGTTTCCAGGCGGCGAAAAGAGTCCTTGCTCCGATCGGGGTCGTACAGATCGAGCACGCCAGCCTGGGCGTAAACGTCGGAAGCTCCTCCAGCAGGCGTGTAGCTCGGGTTGCCCTCAACCTTGGTGGGACGGAACTGGTGGCTCTCCACTACCAACGGCTGGTTGCCATGGGCACCGGGAAGAGAAGTAGTAAAATAGGAAGGTATGCCAGGGATGACGTTTTCAGGAGCCCGGCCGTAGGGCATGATAGCCTGTTCGGGACGGCGGCAACCGGTAATTCCGATGCCCGCCAAGCCGAAGGAAGCCGCCATCAGCTTCATGAAACCGCGCCGCTCAACCCCGTTTGGCGCAAGGGAAGCTCCCTCGGGGAATTCACCTTCGAGCCACTCGTTGAAACCCGGTTGGTCAGCATAGCCGTCGAGGCTCTTCCAGTAGCGAGCACCCGTCAATTTGCCGTTCGTTCCGTTGCTGTCGCTCATCGGTGACAAGTGGTGCAACTCGTAGGCGGATGCACATTCCAGTTTTTCAGAAGCTTGGCGCCCTGCGCCAGTTGGGCGGCTGTGGATGCCTCGGGTTCAACTTCCTCCCCGTGAGCGGCAGACCAACCGAGGTCAGTCACGCTGTTCAAAGGGCGCAATGCCTTTTCGGGATTACGGTGGCAGTCCAGACAGAACGCCATGCTCAGATGCTTGGCGTGGTAAACTTCCTTCATTTGGTCCACGCGTCCGTGGCACTCCACGCAACTCACTCCCCGGTTAACATGGACGGCGTGGTTAAAATAGGCATAGTCGGGCACCTTGTGTATGCGGACCCATGGCACGGGGGCACCTTGGGTAATACGACCATCACCGTCCAAGTCCTCTCCATCGCTCAACTTGCCGTCGCGATTAGCGTCTTCACCGTAATAACTCTCCCGCACAGCCTGTAGCGAAGGGGCATCCGCCTGAATGCCCTTGTGGCAAGACATGCATACATTGGCCGCAGGCACGCCGGCGTGAGCCGACTTGTCTGCCCCATGATGGCAATAGCGACAATCCAACCCGAGTTCACCGACATGAAAGCTATGGTCGTAAGACACGGGCTGGGTTGGCTGATAACCCTGGCGCATGTACTTCGGCGAACCGTAATAATTGATGCCAGCGGCCACACCGCCAGCGACCAAACCGAGGCCAATGATCACCTTAACCGGAACGGTATTGCTCCAACGCGGAAAGATGTTGCCCATCAGGAAAAGAAACGCCTCAAGACCGAAAACAACTACACTCTACTGAAGGAAACGGCGAAAACGCTCAAGCGTGAGCTCCCATCCAACAGGAAAGGCGGCGAAACGACCGGTTCTCGTTCCGCTGTGAGATACGCACATTTCGGGACAGGCCCGATATACACGCAACATGGCGTTTGACTAAAATCATCAGATGGCAAGCTGACTGTTGGTGAGGTTCGCTCCAAAAAGAGAAAACTTTGATAGCCAAGAACGCCACACCTTACAACACCAATCCACACCACCCGCAACTATTAACCATGCTTAATTTT
>CAXGVD010000123.1:0-7086 GCA_964012695.1 uncultured Opitutia bacterium | reverse complement strand
CACTTCGACGACGACCTGCGGCTTCACTTTCTCGAAGGCAGTCGGGACGCCCTGTTCAAGAACCACTCGCCCATGCACTACGGCCCGCCTTTCTTCTACGGTTGCTTCGAGGACTTGGTGTTCCTCGTCCTGTTCGATCGCTTCGATGGCATACGCTTCGCCCATTCGCCTTCCGGCGGCGGCGTGAACCGCGAGCGGAAGACCACCAATCCCGCGTGGGACTTCCAGTACATCGTCCCGAAGTACGAAGTTTTGAACCGATACGGCTTTCGGGCCAGACTCGTCCTGCGTCCGCGATGCAGTCGCGAGGAAATCCTCGCCGAATACGAAAAGTTCGCCAAGCCCTGAGGCCAAAACGGCCGAACGCTCCGCGGAAAACGCGCCCGCCGACCGAAAAAGTGCTGGCCCGCACAGCCTGAAAAACCTTAGCATTCAAGTCGGAAATAGCCACCATGCTCGGACTCGCCAACCACCACCGTTCCCGACGCGACTTTCTCAGCGTCGGCTCCCTCGCCCTCGGCGGCCTGAGTCTGCCAAGTTTTCTCCGGGCCGAGCAAGCGGTGAAGGCGGCGGGCGGGCTGGCCAAGGACAAGACGGTCATCTTTCTCATGATGCACGGCGGTCCCAGTCAATTCGAGACCTTCGACCCCAAGATGGACGCCCCCGACCGCATACGCTGCGCCACTGGCGAAATCTCAACCCGCATCCCCGGCGTCACCTTCGGCTCCACCTTCAAGAAGCTGGCCAAGCTCAACGACAAGTTTTCCATCGTTCGCTCCTTCACCACCGAAAGCGGAGCCCACGACTCCAAGCCCATCGTGGACAAGCGCCACTCATTCGGGGCCAACCTCGGCTCCCACTACGCCAAGGTTGCCGGAACCAGTCACCCCGTTAAAGGCATTCCACGCAACATCGTCCTCTACCCTCGGGCAGTGGACAAATCGGCCATGCCTGCCATAATGTCGCTGGGTAAGTTCAACACCACGGGTCCGCTCGGCTTCGCCTGCGAACCCTTCGCCCCCAGCGGAGAAGGCGACCTGAAGCGCGACATGCGCCTCGGCGTCGCACCCGAGCGACTACAAGACAGACGCTCCCTCCTCGCCTACGCCGACCGCTGGAAAGCCGCCATCGACCAAGCTGGCGAAACTGGCGCCCTAGACCGCTTCCATTCCCAAGCCTTCGAGACCCTTTCCGCCGGCGTGGCCGACGCCTTCAACGTCGAGCAGGAAGCCCCCCGTCTCATCGAACGCTACGACACTTCGGGCCTGATGGACCTCCGAAACATCAGTAAGCGCTGGAACAACCACCAACGCTACCGCGACCACGTCACCAGTCTGGGGAAACTCCTACTGCTAGCTCGCCGCCTCGCCGAACGCGGGGCCGGCTTCATCACCGTGACCACCCAGTTCGTCTGGGACATGCACGCCGACAAAAACAACGCCACCATGACCGAGGGCATGGGCTATGTTGGCCACCCCTTCGACCACGCCGTCAGTGCCTTCATCGAGGATGTCGAGGCCCGCGGCCTGCGCGACAAGATTCTACTCGTCTGCTGCGGCGAAATGGGACGCACCCCGAAAATCAACGGTAAGGGCGGACGCGACCACTGGGGCGGTTCCGCCCCACTCCTGCTCTACGGCGGCGGCCTCAAGATGGGCCACGTCGTGGGTGCCTCCACCAAGGATGGCGGCGAACCCGCATCCGACCGCGTCACCATCCCTAACCTTTACGCCACCATCATGGAGACCATCCTCGACGTCGGCGCCCTTCGCTCCACTACGGGCATCCCCGCCGAGGTCTCCCAGGTCGTCCACGGCGCCCCGCCCATACGGGCGTTGGTTTAAGACCGCACTTCCGAAGAGTGGCGCAGGCATTATTGTCTGGGTAAAGTCCCACCCTAAGGAAAACCGTATCGGTCAATTCGAAACATTTTTTAACAAAACAACTCTGGGCCGCTTGCATTTCGTTCATACATGCGCGTAATTGACCGTTCACACCTAACGGAAACAAACAATGGAACAGCGTCCCGCTTCTCTTGCGACGGAAGATTACGTCTACTACTCTAGCCATTCCGATTGGCACGAAACCTTGGTCACCATTCTAAAAGTCATACTCGTGACGACGAGCTTGGGGTTATCCGGTTACTTCCTCTACGGAATCATCGTCAGCTGAGCCCACTGCCATCACGAGGCAACGCCCACATGGTATAAGAGCACGTCTTGGCGACGTGACATAGGCTGTAAGGCCGAACAAGAATGTAGGCAGGTCTTGGAAACGCCGATCAGTCCTTCAGGACGATGTTGCGGAAGGAGACCTTCATGGGGGGGCCGGCGTGAACCTGAAAGGCAAGCAACCCTTCAGCCCGACGGGCCTTTTCGTCGTTGTCGATGAGTTCGGTGGTCTTAACGTCGTTGATATAATGGACGAAGTGGTAGCCCTTGGCGGTGATGCGATATGTATTCCAGTCGCTCTTTTTCACGGCCTTGCCGATTTCCTTGGATTCGCCGAACTTCTCGGCCTTCTTTTGGAGCTTCCCGCCTTCCTGAACGAGTGTGGTCTTGAAACCACGATCTGAGAGTATCCCTCGGAAGGCCTCGCCATAGCAAATGCCGGAGTAGCGGTCGCCGGCCTCGAAGTCGGCCTGATAGCCGCCGATGCGCCAACCGTCGTGATTGCCCGGCTTGACGAAGCTGCGGTACTGGATGCCGCTGTTGCCGCCCTCGATTTTGAACTCCAGAGTGAGGTCAAAGTCCTTAAGTTTGCCGCCCTTCCAGATGATGAAGGTGTTGCCTCGGGTGGGGTTTTCTCTGGAGGTTTGGCCCACGATGGCACCGTCCTCCACACTCCAGAACTTGGGATCGCCGTCCCAGCCCTTGAGGGTTTTGCCGTCAAAGAGGCTTTTGCCCTTGGCGGCGTGGACGGAGGCGGCCGCGAATGCGAACGCGGCGAGAACAGTGGAGAAGAGGTGGATAAACTTCTTGGTCTTCATGGGAAGGAGAATAACGGTTTCCTCGAAGGAAACGAGTTTGGGTTCAAGGTTAGTTTCGAGGTTGCCAATGCGCGCCCAAGGGAGTCATTAGGCAAGAAAAGATTAGTCTTACCCGGCTTTTTCGTCTCTTCACCCGTCGACCCGTCCGTGCAATGAACCCACGCCTCCCTCTCGCCTGCCTCGTCCTCGTCGGAATGCTTTCCGGCCTCTCTCCCGCCCACGCCTTCCCGAAAATTCCAGAAGAGGCCGGAGCCGCCAACCTGGAGGCTTTCGCCAAGACCTTCTCCACCTTGGACGAATGGCGGGAGCGGGCCAAGCGCAACCGTGAGGGCATCCTCAAGGGGGCGGGCCTGGCACCCTTGCCCGAGCGTTCGCCCCTCAACGCACATGTTCATTCGCGCAAAGAGATGAACGGTTACTCGGTGGAAAACGTGCGCTTCGAAAGCTTTCCCGGCTTTTTCGTGACGGGCAACCTATACCGCCCCCTTCGCAAGGGCGGCCTGGCCAAGTTCGCGGGCGTCCTCTGCCCACACGGGCACTCCAAGGCGGGCCGTCTGGCGGAATACACCCAAGTCCGCTGCGCCGCCCTTGCCAAGATGGGCGCCGTGGTCTTCGCCTACGACATGGTCGGCTGGAACGAGGACGCCAAAAGCGTCGACCACCGACGGGACAAGAACGTCTTCGCCTACCAGACCTGGAACAGCATGCGGGCACTCGACTACCTCCTGAGCTTCCGAGAGGTGGCCCCCCGCCGCATCGGCGTGACAGGCGAGTCCGGCGGCGGCACACAAACCTTCATGCTCACAGCCCTTGACCCCCGGGTGCGGGCCGCCGCCCCAGTCGTCATGGCCTCAGCCCACTTCTACGGCGGCTGTAACTGCGAGAGCGGCATGCCCGTCCACGAAAGCGACATCCACAAGACCAACAACGCCGAAATCGCCGCCATGGCTGCCCCGCGACCCCTCCTTCTTGTCAGCGTGGGCGGAGACTGGACCAAGAACACGCCCAAGGTCGAGTTTCCCTACGCCCGCCGTGTCTATTCACTCTTCGGCTCCCCCAACAACGTGGAGAACTTCCACCTCGCCGACGAAGGCCACGGCTACGAGTTCTCCAAGCGCAAACCGGTTTACCGCTTTCTCGCCAAGACCCTGAAGCTACGCCTCAGCCAAATCACGAACGACGACGGCGAAATCACCGAGGACTTCTTTGAAGCCCTACCAAAGGAAAAGCTGCTCGTCTTCACCGAAGAAAACCCACGTCCAAAAAATGCCCTCCAAGGCTCCGAAACCACCCTAGCCGCCTTCCGCAAGGCCCAGGGGAAAAAGTAAGTTTCTTTTCACTCCAACCCGACCAACCCACGTCACGCCATGCATTTCTTCCGCTTCTGCCTTTTCCTTTCCCTAGGCGCCTCGGCAACCCGGCTCGCAGCCGTCAAACCGCCCAACATACTTTTTCTTTTTACGGACGACCAAGCCCCGTGGGCCGTCGGCAAGTGGAAGGGCCACACTCACGCCGACACCCCAAATCTGGACAAGCTCTTCTCGGAAGGGGCCTACCTGCCAAACACTTTCGTGGTGACACCCGTGTGCAGTCCGTCGCGGGCCTCCCTCGCCACCTCCCGCTACGGGGCCGAGCTTGGCATCACCGACTGGATTCACCCCCGCTCTGAGCCCAAACTGGGCCTGGAACCCAAGACCACCACTTGGTACGAAGTCCTGCAACGAAGCGGCTACCACACAGCCCTTGTAGGCAAGTGGCACCTCGGCCTCACAGACGCCCATCACCCCACCAAAACCGGCTTCGATTACTTCATGGGCCACCGAGGCGGCGGCTGGAGTTCCGTCAACCCCACCTTGGAGAAGGACGGCAAGCCGCAAAAGTTCGAAGGGCTGAACGTGGACGTGCTCGCCGACCACGCCATCGACTACCTCGAAAACAAGCGTTCCGAGGACAAACCCTTCCTACTCTGCCTCCACTTCCGGGCGCCGCACACCCGCTGGCTTCCCGTGGCGGAAGAGGACTGGGCCCCCTTCGCCAACCTCGACCCCAAACTCCCCCACCCCGACTACCCGGGTCTGGACACCGCCCGGGTCAAGCGCATGACCCGCGAATACCTCGCCTCCGTCCGGGGCGTGGACCGCAACGTCGGGCGCGTCCTCGCCGTCCTCGACGCCCTCGGCCTGCGGGAGAACACCTTCGTCGTCTACTCCTCGGACCACGGCTACGCCATGGGCCACAACGGCGTCTGGCACAAAGGGAACGGTCACTGGGTCCTCACAAAGGACGCATTGCCCCCCGCCACCAAGAACATCCCTCGCGGCCAACGCCCCAACCTCTGGGACCACTCCCTCCGCGTCCCCACCGCCATACGCTGGCCCGGCGTGGTGAAACCTGGAACCGTAATCAAACACACCATCAGCTTCCTCGACTGGTACCCCACCCTCGTCGCCCTCGCCGGGGCCAAGCTCCCCCGGGACGAAACCATTCGCGGCCGGAACTTCCTCCCCATTCTCCGAGGCGAAAAACCAGCTTGGGAGGACGGCTTCTTCTTCCAGTACTCCACCAAGCACCAGTCGCGCACCCACATGCGGGCCTGGCGCACCCCCGAGTGGAAGCTCGTACGCGACTTCCTCAACCCCGAACGCGACGAACTCTACGACCTCCGGGCCGACCCCGACGAAACCAACAACCTCATCCGCTCCAAGAAGCCCGAGCACCAAGCCGTAGTCAAAAAGCACCACGCACTCATCCTCGCCAAAATGAAGGAAACCAACGACCCTGCCCTGCTGTCGGCAAAGAATAGTAAGTAGTCAAGCCCACCTCCGTCACCACCCCAAAAAAATACAGACTTATGAAAAACTACTGGCTGATTCGCTCTGGCACAGAAGGCGCTTACTTGAGAAGTTTCCTCGAACACAAGTGTGTGAGCATCGACTTCGGAGTGGGCGACCTGTCGGGGGCGAACTCTCGAGAAGACATTTACAAGATCTATAACGAAGCGTATCCCGACGCCGCAGGACGCGGCACGGGCTGCAAGGGTTCCGTCATCCTCGCCACCGTCCGCCGGTTGGCCGACGACGAGAAGGTCGAACGGAAAATCCTTCACGACAACGCCAAGAAGCTCTTCAAGCTGTAGCCGCCCGTGATACAAGTCAGAGACCTTAAGGTGGATTACGGCGACCACGTCGCCGTGGACGGGCTGACCTTCCAGGTGGAGAGGGGAGAAGTGTACGGGCTCATAGGGCCGAACGGAGCGGGAAAGACCACCACCATCCGGGCCATCGCCACCTTGCTGGAGCCCACCTACGGGGAAATCCAGCTGGGCGAGGTCTCCGTCCTGCACGAACCGGAAGAGGCCCGGGGCCTACTCGGCTACATGCCCGACTTCCCGCCCGTTTACGACGACCTGCGGGTGGACGAGTTCGTGGAACTGTTCGCCGCCGCCTACGACGTCCCGGAAGACGAACGGGCCGCCGAAGTGGAACGGTGCCTCCGAGCCACCGACCTCGAAGACAAGCGCAAAGCCTTCTGCAAGACCCTCTCCCGCGGCATGAAGCAACGAGCCCTGCTTGCCAAGACCTTGGTGCACGACCCGCCCGTCCTCCTCCTCGACGAGCCCGCCGCCAACCTCGACCCCAAGGCCCGCATCGACCTGCGCAACCTCCTCCGCCGCCTCGCCAACGAGGGCAAGGCCATCCTCGTCTCCTCTCACGTCCTGACCGAACTGCAAGACTTGTGCGATTCCATCGGCATCATGCGGGACGGCAAAATGGCGGTGGACGGCAGGCTGGAGGAAGTGGTGAAACGAGGAAGCTCCAACCAAACGCTGCGCATCGAACTGCTACGCCCCCACCCGAAGGCTCTCGCCCAACTAGCCGAACACCCGATAGTCGACCTTCCAGCCGACTTGGAAAATCAAACCACAAGCATCACCGCGGGCTTCCGCGGCGACGACGAAGAAGCCGCCGCCCTCCTCAGGGTGCTCGTAGAGCAAGGCGCCCCCGTCAAGTCCTTCCACGAGGAAAAGGCCGACGTCGAAGACCTCTTCCTCGCCGTAGAGGCGGGCGAAAATCCACCCACCCCCAACCCATCCGGTT
>CAXGVD010000122.1:0-7120 GCA_964012695.1 uncultured Opitutia bacterium | reverse complement strand
TGTGGGCCTCCTGCAAGACGGTGCAGGTTCCCGTAATGCCTCCGGAGGAATCTTCCGACGGCCTGCTATCCCCACCCCAACGTGGCTCCTCCGCCCTGTGGGAAGAGCAAATCCGACAAGCCAAGGAGGATGGGCGACCGCGCCTGCTTCTCCTCGACCATGGCGACGAAGCCCTCGCCCTGCGCGTCAATCTCATCCGTTCCGCTCGCAAAAGCATCCGCATCCAGACCTTCAACTGGAAGACGGACGAAACCGGGCGCTTCCTGTTCCGCGAACTCCTCCGGGCCACCAAGCAACGCGGGGTGGAGGTGGAAATCCTCATCGACCATATGTTCTGTGAGCAGGAACCTGAAACCGTCGCCTTCCTCTCTTCCGTCGATCCCCGCTTCCGTCTCAAGTTCTACAACCCCTGCTTCAACCAACTCGCCCCCGACGTCCTCACACAAGTAGCCCAAAGCGCCTACGCCTTCCACCAACGCAACGTCCGGCTCCACAACAAACTATTCATCGTGGACGACCACCTCGTCATCACAGGCGGGCGCAACCACTCCAACCAGTACTTCGACCGCTCCCTCGGCCTCAACTACAAGGACCGCGACGTCCTCGCCATCCTCCCTGACCCTACCCCCACCAACCAGTGCTTCCTCGAATACTGGAACTCACCTCACGCCGCCGACGCCGTCGCGCTGGAAGACGTGGCCAAACTCCTCCGGGCTCGAAACTTTCCCGTTCTGCAGACTAAAACCGACTTTCGGCTCAACCACCTTTTCAGCGAACTCGCCGAACGAGCCTCAGACTCCGCCCACCTCGCGGAAAACTTCCTCGCCCGCCTCATCCCCGTGAGGGAAGCCCGTTGGGTTTTCGATTCCCCCGACAAAGCCGCCCGAGCCCCCTTCATCAATGCCCGCGTGGCCGCCGAACTCGCCGAACTCGCCGCAGGCGCGGAAAAGGAAATCCTGATCCAAACCCCCTACGTCGTGCCCAGCGTCAACGCCATTCGTCTCTTTCGCAAGCTGCGGGAAGATCATCCCGACCTCCGCGTCCTAGTCTCCACCAACAGCCTCGCCGCGACCGACAGCTGGCCCACCTACGCCGCCAACTACAAGGAAAAGCGAACCTATCTGGACCGGCTCGGCTTTGAAATGTGGGAATTCCGCCCAATCCCCGAGGACATTCCCGAAATGATGGCCTACGACGCCCTCCTCAGACGCCTGCCCACCCCCGACGAGGCCGCCGAACTCAAGCCGGGACACTCCCCCTTCCAAATCGACGACGGCCTGCCATCCTTCCTCCACCGCCACGATGCCACCTGCGAGCCCCACGAACGCAAGGACCGCCGCAACGACCACCTGGGCTCCCCCCCTTTCCTTTCCATGCACGCCAAGTCGATGGTGGTGGACGACGAGTACGCCTTCGTCGGCTCCTTCAACTTCGACCCCCGCTCGGAAGACTACAACACGGAAGTGGGCCTCATCGTTCGCGACCCTAACTTCGCCCTCGCCCTCCGCCGAAGCATTGAGCGGGACGCCTCCCCCCGTAACAGCTACCGCATAGCCACGAAGAAAAACGTGCCGCTGGTCAGCCAGGGCAACCTCCTCCTCAACGTCCTCTCGGAAGCCCTGCCCTTCCTCGACCCCTGGCCCTTCCGCCCGTACTCCTCCTTCAACCTCAGGGAAGGGAAAAAGCCCGTCCCGCCCGAACATCCCGACTTCCACGATAACTGGGAGGACGTGGGCAACTTCCCCAACATGGGCTTCTTCGCCCGCAAGCAAATCGCCGCCCGCCTCTTCAAAGCCACGGGCATGATCCTGAAGCCTTTGCTTTAGGAGGCCCTTCGAGCTACTCCTCGATTCGCCGAAGGGCGGAGGCCGTGCGGATGAAGAGGGCGCCGTCGGTCGCGGCGATGGAGGCGAGGGCTCGCTCGTTCAAGGGGTTCCGGGCGAGTAGTTCGTACTTATCGCGGGCGGCGAAGACGAATGTTTCTCCGGACTCGTCGATAAGGTACACGCGGCCCTCGGCGTGAAGCAAGGAGGCCGAGCAGGAGCCGGACACACGTTCCCGCCAGAGCAATTCGCCCGAGCGGGCGTTTAGGCAGGAAACCACTCCCGTGTCCGCCGCCATAAAGAAGAGGTCTCCCACCACCACGACGGATGCGTTGTGGGGGGCGTTCTTGTCGACCTTCCAACCGAGGTGGGTCCGGGTAACATCGCCTTTCCCGGTGGGTCGCACGGCGTGGAGAATGGGGCGGTCGTAGCCACTGCAGATGTAAACCAGCCCGTGGGCGTAGATGGGACGAGGCACCACTGAATAGCCTCCGGGGTAGTGAAACTTCCAGAGTTGCCTGCCGTAGAGGTCGTAGGCGAAAGCGTAGTCGCTGGCGGGACTGATGATTTGCCTGCGCCCGTCCACCTCGATGACCAGCGGCGTGCAGAAGGAAAACTTTCTTTTGGCGGCCGAATCTCTAGGCGTCTTCCAGCGGACTTCGCCCGTGTTCTTGTCCAAGGCGTAGAGGGCAGGTTCGCGGGCGCCGTCGGCGCTGAACAGGAGCAGGTCCCCTTCGATGACGGGCGAACAACCGGAGCCGTGGACAGGGGAATAGGAGTAGCGTTTCTTCCAAATCACCTTGCCGGCCAAATCCAGGCAGGCGGTGCCGTGGGGGCCGAAGTGAACGTACAGTCGCCCCGCCTCAAGGAACGGGGTGGGGCTGGCGTGGCTGTTCTTGCGGTGAATGCGGGGGGCTTTCTCGATTTCGAACAGCTCCGCATCCCACTCCACCTTGCCCGTCTCCGCGTCCAGACGGAGGGCCCGCAAGGATACGCCTTCCCCGGCGGTAACGGCGTTTGTAAGGAACACCTTGCCACCTCCGAGAACGGGGGAAGACCATGCCTGTCCCGCCAAAGGGGTCTTCCACTTCACGTTGGTAGCGGCGTCCCAGCGCAAGGGCAGATTCTCCGCCCTAGCATGGCCCTGCCCTTCCGTCCCGCGAAACTGAGTCCAGTCGCCCGCGTGGGCGTAGGTGAAGGCGAACAAGGCAAGAAGCAAGAGCGACGAGTGTTTCTTCATGAGGAAGAGCTAGTTGATGCGAAACGAATTTGGAAAGAAAGCAAAGAAGCGAGAGGGTCCGAAGTTACAAGCCGAGCACTTTTTTCCCTTCATCGGAAATCATGCGCGGATTCCATGGGGGGTCCCAAACGATGTCCACTTGGGCGCTTTCCACGCCGGGCAGGGTTTCGATGCGGGCACGGGCGTCGTCCGCAATCACCGGCCCCATACCGCAACCTTGAGCAGTGAGGGTCATTTTCACGGAGACGCGGCGTCGTGCCTCGTCCGCTCCCGGTTCCGCCGCTAGGTCGTACACGAGGCCCAAGTCGACGATGTTAACGGGAATCTCGGGGTCGAAGCATCCGCGCAGGGCTTCCCAGACTTGTTCCTCGTCGAAGGGGGCGTCGGCGTCCTGCAGCGCGCTCGTGGCAGACTCCGCCTCCACAGCCGCCTTGACCTCTTCGCCCAAGGCGTCGAGGTCCGCGCTTCCGATGCGATAAAGGCCAGTGGCGTCGCGCAAGGTGACGGAACCGCCCAAGGCTTGGGCCACGGTGAAGGGGCCGCCTTCGGGCAAGGTGACTTCATCCCCGGCGGGAATGATGGTGGCTGGACAATCGCGAAGGAGTGTTACGTCTTTGTTGTTCATTATGAATATGGATGGCTGGAATGAAGGAGAAGGCGGGAAGGTTAAAGCGCCCGCTCCGGGAACCAGGGAAAAAGGGCGTATGCGTGGCGCGGGTCGTTGAGCCGCAGGAACAGACTCAAGCGGTCCTCGAAAGCCCGAAGGCGGGCGGCGAGACTACGCCCCGGAGAAGCCCCGAAGCCGCCCGAAGCTCGGGCCAAGGGTTCGGCCAGGAACTCGGCCAAGGCTTCCACGGGCGTTTGCACCCTGGGGTATTCAATGACTTGAAACTCCTTCGCCACTCCGCCCAGTTCGGCGGCCTTCGCTAGAGCGTCCACCAAACCGCCGAACTCGTCGACCAGTCCCAACTCCAGGGCGTCCTCCCCAGACCATACCCGTCCCCGGGCGATGGCGTCCACCTCGTCGGCGTCAATGCCCCGGGAAGCCGCGACGTGGGCGAGAAAGCGTTCGTAGAGGTCGTCCACAAAGTCCTGCAGGCGATCCATCTCTTCTTCGGTCTTCGGGCGGAAGAAGGAGAGTGCGTCGGCGTGAGGCTCCGTCTTCACCACGTCCCAGGTGAGCCCGAACCGGTTGCCCAATTCCTTGACGTTAAGGACGAGCCCGAACACCCCTATGGACCCCGTCACGGTCTCGGGTCGGGCGAGAATCAGGTCAGCGGGGGCAGACACCCAATACCCACCGGAGGCGGCCATTGCGCCCATGGAGGCCACCACGGGAATTCCGTCTTCGCGGGCCCGGACGATTTCTCGCCGCACCGCCTCCGAACCCGTCACGCTTCCGCCGGGGCTGTTCACCCGCAACACGATGGCCCGTGTCCGCTCGTCGGCACGGACCTCGCGCAAACGCGAGGCGATGAGGTCTCCGCCCGCGTAGGTACCGTCGTCCAGATTGCCGTCGAGAATCGAGCCCTCCAAGTACACCACGGCGACGGCGGGGCGCTCGTCCTCCTCAAGAGCCTGGAAGGCACCGGGGGTGTCGGGCCGGTCGACATAGTCGTCGATGGACACCCGGACGTACTGCCCAGTGTCCTCGTCCCTGGTTCCCGTTTTGGCGAGAAGGTCCAGCATTTCGTCGTAATACGAAACCTCGTCCGCCAAACCGATTTCCACCGCCCGCTCCGCCGGGATGACAAAGCTCTCCCGCAGGTCTGCCCGCAAGGCGGCAAAGTCCAGCCTGCGGTTGGCCGCGACACGCTCCAGGTATTGGCTCCATCGGTCGTCCAGCAGGGCCTGCAACTGCTCGCGGTTGGGCTCGCTGAAGCGCTCGCCAAGAAAAGGCTCCACCGCTCCCTTGTACTCGCCGGTACGGGCCACCTGGGCCCCCACCCCGTACTCCTCGAAGGCTTTGCCGTAAAAGGTGACTTCCGCAGCCATGCCGTTGAGAATGAGTGTGCCGTAGGGGTTCAGGTAGAGCTTGTCCGCGTGGGAATAGAGGAAATAGTCACGTTGGGTGGGGTTGTTCAGGTATCCCAGCACGGGTTTACCGCTCTTGCGGAACTGCAATAAGGCCTCTCCCACTTCGGCCAATGCAGCGTAGCCGCAACCGTAGCCTTCCGGTTGCAAGGAGCCCTTGAGAAAAAGCCCCTTCACGGACTCGTCTTCCGAAGCACGGTGAATCGCCCGTAAGACCTCTAGCAGATGAAACCCACGTCCGCCCTCCAATCCCGATAAACCCCGCCGAGCCAAGTCCGCCAAGTCGTAACCCGAGGGCCGGTCCGTGAGGTTCATCGACAGGTCGAGCACCAGCATGGCGCCATCCGGCGTTTCCTTCTCCATGGGCTCCAAGGCCGAGTTCAGCAGGTAGGAAAAAACCACGAGCGAAACCACGCTCAATACAATCGCCACGATCACCGCCGCCAACAAGCGCTTCAACACATCCAGCCAAAAGTCCTTCACACCCTCAGCAAACCCACTCCCCGCCCACAGGTCGAAGAAAAACTTTGCCGGCGCCCGCCGAAAACACACCCTGCCCGCCTCATGAGCGAAGATTCTCCAAGCGCCCACCACAAGGCCCTGCGCATAAACCTCGATTCCGCCAAGTACGGCACCTTTGCCGAAATAGGAGCGGGTCAGGAGGTCGCCAGACACTTTTTCCAAGCCGGAGCCGCCGCCGGCACCGTAGCCAAGACCATGTCCGCCTACGACATGCAGTTCTCCGATGCTATCTACGGCAAGGCCCACCGCTACGTCTCCCGCGAGCGCCTCGTACAAATGATGAGCCACGAGTATGAACTTCTCGAAAACAGGCTCGCCGAATCCCGAGGCATAGAAGCCACCTTCTTCGCCTTCGCCAATACCGTTTCCGCACTGAACTACAAAAAGGACAACGAGTGCCACGGCTGGATGGGCATGCGTTTCCAACTGCGCCCCGGCTCCGAGCCCCACGACGTCGTCCTCCATGTCCGCATGCTCGACCGCGACAACCAGCTACAGCAGGAAGCCATCGGGCTCTTCGGCGTGAACCTTGTCTACGGCGCCTTTCACCATCACGACGACCCGGACGCCTTCATTCGCAGCCTCACCGACAACGTGGGCCGCCACCGGATCGAAGTGGACATGATCGAGTTCAACGGCCCCGAGTTCGATGCCATCGACAACCGCATACTCTCCCTCAAACTCGTGGAAAGCGGCCTCACCCAAGCCGTAATGTTCGACCGTCAAGGCTGCGTCCAGCAACCAGCCGAAACCCTCTACAAAAAAGCCTGCCTCATCGAGCGAGGGAGTTTCCGCCCCCTCACCAAGGTAAACGTCGACATGCTCGAAAAGGCCCGCTCCCAGTTCGTCGCCCGGGACGACGTGGAACCCGAGGACGTCAAGGTCTTCATGGAACTCACCCTCTCCACTCTCGACATCGAGGGTGAAATCGACCACGCCGACTTCCTCGCCCGCATCGACTGCATCAATGCTTGCGGCTACGAAGTCCTCGTCTCCAACCTCTTCGAGTACTACAAACTCTCCGCCTTCCTCCGCCGCAACGTCCGCAAGCCCATCGGTCTCGTCATGGGTCTCAACAACCTCGCCGACATCTTCAAGGAAACCTACTACGCCGACCTAGAAGGCGGCATCCTGGAAGCCTTCGGCATCCTACTAAAAGACAACGTCAAGATATACTCCTATCCCATCGAAAAGGAGAACTTCGAGCGCTACCGCAAACAAATCGGCGTGGGCGACAACGCCGACATCGAAACCGACGACGACGACCTCGTCACCATTGACAACCTCCGCGTCGCTTCCAACCTCCGCAACCTTTACAAGTACGTGAAGGAAAACGGCTTCCTCGAAACCATCGAAGACTGCAACCGGGCCAACATGAACCTCTTCTCGCGAGACGTCCTCCGCATGCTCCGGGAAAATGACCCCGCCTGGGAGCAAGCCGTCCCTCCTTGCGTGGCCGCGCTCATCCAAGAAAAAAGCCTCTGGGGAGCCTGACCCGCCC
>CAXGVD010000121.1:0-7138 GCA_964012695.1 uncultured Opitutia bacterium | reverse complement strand
CTTCACGGACATCCCCAACAACCGCATCCACAAGTGGGACCCCACTGCCAAAAAACTCTCCACCTTCCTCGAAGACTCCGGCGGGGCCAACGGCCTATATTTCTCCAAGGAGGGCGACCTCTTCGCCTGCCAAGGCGAAGCCCGCCGAGTCACCTCCTTCTACCTCGAAGACGGCGCCGAAAAGGAACTCATTGCCGACCAGTACGACGGACGCCCCTTCAACAAGCCAAATGACCTTTGGATACACCCCAACGACGGCATCTTCTTCACCGACCCCAACTACGGCCGCAAGGAGCTCTCCCAAGACGCCGAACACCTCTACTACGTCACCCCCTACCGCGACCAAATCTTACGCGTGGACGACAAACTTAAGCGCCCCAACGGTGTCATCGGCTCCCCCGACGGCAAAATTCTCTACGTCGCCGACCCGGGTGCCGGCAAAACCTACCGCTACACCATCGACGAAGGCGAGGAAGGCACCCTCTCTGACAAAAAACTATTCGTCGAATCCGGCTCCGACGGTATGGCCCTCGACAACTGGGGCAATCTCTACCTCACCGCCGGCTCGGTCAAAGTCTTCAACCCCGCCGGCAAGCAAATCGCCGACATCGAGTTCCCCGAACGCCCTTCTAACATTTGCTTCGGTGGTAAAAACGGCAAGACTCTCTACATTACCGCCCGCACCGGCTTCTACTCACTCGACATGAAGGTGGCCGGCGCCGGCTTTGTCGATTTATCCGCTCCCCCCGAAGGCGATTCCTTCAAAATAACCATTTCCTGCGTGAAGGAAAAACTCCTTTACGACATCAAGGAGTTCACCGTGCGCTCAGGACAAAAAATAACCGTGCACTTCAAGAACGAAGACTTCCCCCCGCACAATCTCCTCTTCGTCAAACCCGGCACGGCGGACGAAGTGGCCGCTCTCGCCGTCGCCCTCGGGGCCGAAGGCTTTGCCAAGCAATTCCGCCCCGATACCGACAAAATCCTCTACGGCTCCACCATGCTCGACCACGGACAGGACGCGACCATCCAATTCACCGCCCCCGCCCCCGGCGACTATCCCTATGTCTGCACCTTCCCTGGCCACGCCCTCCTCATGCGGGGCGTCATGAAGGTGGTGAAATAAAAAGTCCTGCACTCCACACCGAACGGAGGGCGGGCGTTCATGTCCGCTGTCGCCACAAGCTTTCCAAACAACTGGTTGGAAAACTCGCTCTATGCTACTCCTCACTTCCCCACACCCATCGCAAGACAAACCACGCTTCCCTTGCTGCTTCGGCAATAGAGCCGCCCGTTGGCATAGGAAGGTGGAGTCCAGCCGTCCTTCCCGCCGAGAACTTGGAAACGGGCCGATTGCTTGAATTCGTACGGGTTCGGCTCGACCAAGACTAATTCACCCGAGTCACTCAAGACGACCAAAGTCTTCCCCACCAAGATGAGCGAGCCCACGCCCAAACCCTTTTCCTCCCAACGCAATCTGCCCTTTCTCACATCCAAGCAGAAAAGCGTGGCGTACTTCGCCCGTCCGCCCGTCTGCCCGTGTATACCGTAAGCCAGCTCCCCCACCCGAACCAGACTCGCCATTTGACACGCAGGCGACTCGGACTCCCAAACCGTCTTGGGCGTCCGTCCGCCCAAGCTAACCAAAGCCGAACCCTTGCCGTAAGCGGACGACACCAGCACGGAGTCCCCAAAGTCCACCGGCTGGGCAGCGTTTATACCGTACCGCGTCTTGTGCTGGTAACGAAACAGTTCCTTGCCGTCGGAAAGCCGAAATCCGCAAAGCCCAAAACGGTTGAACACCAGCGCCTCCCCCGCCCTTTCGGGACGAAGCATGATAGAGGCGTAGCCCGCCTCGTCTCCTCCACTGCTCCACAACTTGACCCCCGTCTTCGCGTCCATCGCCAAGAGGGCGCCGTCCTCCGCTCCCGTGTCAACTATCACCTTGCCGTCCACCAGCAGAGGCGAGCCCGAATACCCCCAGCCGGGACGGCGTCCCCCGAAATCATCGACCAAGTGCTTGCTCCAAAGCACCTTGCCCGTTTTCGCCTCCAGTGCGAAAAAGGCCCCTTCGTGGCTGTTCAAATATAAAACGCCGCCAGCCAAAGCAGGCGTCGCCCGGGAACCTCCATTGAAATACTTCGGATCCTTGCCGCAGGGGAACGAATGGGTCCACTTTTTGGCGCCCGTGGCGGCGTCCCAACAAAAAACCGTGTTCTTTCCGTTGGCGTTGCCCATGGAGAAGGCCAAATCTTCTCCCACCACCACGGAGGAATAACCCTCGCCCGCCTCGGCTTTCCACAAGCGCTTGGGCTCGTCGTCCCCCCAGGCCGTCCGCAGGCCCGTTTCCGAAGAAATTCCATCACGGGCAGGCCCGCCGAACCACGGCCAATCCGCCGCTTGGACACTCAACCAGCAAAACAGCATCGGCAACACCAATAAGGAAAATTTCATTTTCATGCCCGTCTTCCTCTCCTTATCAGTGCGTTTCGTCAACGCGTTAAAAGTGCCAGACGGGGATTCCATCCGACCTTAAACAGCCGCCAAAACAAACAAAACCCGCCGTCCGAAAAGCTCGGTCGGCGGGTTCGAGAACGGGCGTTCCTGCCCAAACGCTCGTTCCTACATTCGTCCGTACACGGGACGCCCGTCCACCGCCATGGCGATTTTCAGGTCGTCCGCGTAGTGTCCGCTTAAATCCGGAAGCAAGGCCTGACTGCCCTCCTTCCGGGCGGACAGAGCAACCACAACGAAGTCCGTGCCTTCGGGTAGCTCCATTTCGCTCTCCACTTTCTCCCATGTGGAGGGGTTGCCATCACTCATCACTCGTTTTTCTTCCCTTCCAACGGCTAAGTTCACGCCGCCATCGCGGTCGATGGCGTGCAGGCTAATGGCAAACTCCGTGCCGGCGTCCGCAAGCCCCACTCCTTGGTTGAAGCGAACGGCGGATTTCACAACGGTCTTACTGTCGGAAAGGTTTTTCTTTTCCAGTTCACGGACATCCAAAACACGAACCAATTCGGAGGTTTCGGCGGACTGCGAAAACACGTCCACTTCCATCCGGGAGAACTTAAGCATGTCCATTCCCCCAAAGGGGTCCACGCCGAACTCGGCACCTGTTCGCAGGGCATCCTCCACCCGCCACGCGGTCACATTGTCGGTAACTTCCAAGTAGCCTCCTTCCCCGAACCCTTGGCCAGAGACCAGAACCTCTACGCCGTAGGAGGCATCAAGCAGAGCTTCTTTTTCGCGCGGTTCCAAGTCAACGCCTTTGACGGCATGTATTAAGTCCGACTCGGTTCGATCGAAATTCACGACGGCAAACTCATTCTCGATCGCCTGTGGCGATCCCGTCTGCAAAGTTTTCATTCCAATACTAGCGGTTTTGCCGTCTTGCCCGCCTTCTTCGGAAACTTCGGTCAGTTCGTCGCCAGAGCCGGTCGGTTCGACATCCGTTAGAGCCCACCAGCTTGCGGCCGCCGCAACGAGACAGGCGGCCAAGGCAGTAGCGGGGCGAAACCACGAAGAGAACTCCACCACCTTCGCAGGTTCGGCAGGGTGACGCTCGATCACTTCGGCAAATTCCCAGTGAAGGGCGGACTCCAAGTTCATCAGGTCCGCATATCGCCGGCGCCACTCGGGGCCCGCACGCAGAATCTCCTCTAGACGTTCCCTGCCCTCGCGGGTCAAGGTTTCGTCCATGAGGGCACAGGCGAGACGCTCCAATTCCTCGTAATCGGAATCCTTCATCTTTCGGTAAAGCTTGCGGCGTAGATTTAATGCCAAAGAATCATTCTTTAGCTCGGGTCATTGTTCATTGGGAATTTAGCGGAAAGAACGAAAACATTACGTTTTTTTTCCCGCCCTTCTGTAGTTTATACGCAAATCTTTTGTAGTCAAAGCTTTACGAATTAAATATTCAGGCTCCCTCCGAAATCTCTTCTTCTGAAAGGCGTTGGCGCACGCACCGGGCCAAAGTTTGTCGAATCCTGAACAAGGCGGTTCCGATGGTTCCCGGCGGGCGTCCCGTTTCCTCCGCGATTTCCGAAAGGCTTTTCTCTTTTTCGAAGCGCAGCCGAGCCACCGATTGGCTTTTGGGTGTCAGCTTGTCCAAACAGTGCCCGAGTATTCTCTTCAAGGCATCGAAGCGCGTAGTGTCCTCCATCTCATCGGCCACCATTTCCACGATGTCGTCGCTGAGCAACAACCGGTTCCGCTTGCGCTTCTTCAAGTAGGCCATCACCTGAAACCTCGCGATTCGGAAGGCCCATCCATCGAAGTTCCCGTCTTCGTCGTACTCCCCCGCCTTCCGGCACAGCACCAGATTCGTTTCCTGCAGGATGTCATCCGCCTCGGATCGATTGGGCACCAACGTCAATACATAGCCATACAATCGACGCTGTATTTGAATCAGCCGCTGAGAAAATTCTATGGATACAGGTTCTTCCACGAGAGAATTGGAAGCCTTTAGCGTTCGAATCCCAACTACAATTCCCCAGAAGCCTCCTGTCAAACCCGCAATGCAGGAGCCAGAAAGCCTAACTCACATTGCAACCATTTGACGGAGTTATTTCCCTCGGCCTCATTTTCCGACCCTAAGAAAATCATCTTGGAGAAATTTGTCCGCAGTCGTAGTCTGCGGGTCGTGCAAAGCGTTCTCTGCATTCTGTTCATCGGCATCACATTGGCCCTGTTTTGGTTCGGCATGACCGACTGGAGCGAAGAGCCGGAACCTTTGGAGATTGAATCCTATTTGAGCGACCCACCGCCGGGGGAATCCGCCGACCCCAACGCCACCGCACGGGCTCCAGCAGGTTCAGGTTCGCCCCAGAAAGACGGCGAGAAAATTTCCGGAGGAAGGGCGAATCACCGCACGGGGTTGTCCGAAGAGGCATTTCTTTTCGATATCCAGGCGCAAGGCCAATCGGAGCAACTGCTAGGCCTCCACCTCAAGGCCCTGGACGGCGAAGCCTTCTTGGAAGCCCTGACCGAAAAGGTGAGGTCCGACAAGGGCGCCGAAGACCTTCTGCTGTCGCCCTTCAAGAAAAGCAACATGGCGTCGAGAGAGATTCTCCGCGCGTTACACGATGTCTCCCTACTGGAGGAGGAAGACGGCTCCCCCGCCCTGAAAGTGCTGGCTCGGGGCAAGACTCCAGAGGCGGCCCGGCGTTTGTCCGATCTCGTTCGTCAGACCTACCTCGACATGCTCGCCGCCGATGCCGCCGACCCCGATACGCTGCTTGTGGCGCCGAAGCTTGCGGCAGACTTGAGACGCAAACGGGAACAGGTCCGGGACCTCCGAGAAGACGTTTACCAGGAGCAACGAAGCGAGCCGGCATCAAGCATAGAAATCGTTCGCCTTCGGGCGGAACTGGAAGACGCCGAAGGCCGCCGAAATGAGCTGGTGCAGACGCTCGAGGAGGTGAGCCGGGCCCACAAGGAGGGTGCCGGCCTGGAGCAGGTCGCCGCCCTGCCATCGATTTCAACCCGGGGAAGAATCAATGTTTTCCTTGTTCCTCTGGGACAGTTGCGTCGCATGCGCAATTCCCCTAAGGCGGCCAACCCCGACATTCGCGAAGAGCTGGAGCGCAACATCGCCAAAAACGAAGAGTTCTTGAGGGTGGAGCTGGAAGCGACCTTGAGCGAGTTGAAACGTAAAGCTGCGGAATCTCACGCCGAAAGGAACGCATTGCTGGCCAAACTGACCGCCTTGGAAACGCAAAATACAACCGTGGCCCGGAACAGCCTCCGGTTCAAAGCACTGAAGCATGCGGAAGAAGAATTGGAGCAACTGCAATACCGCCACTCCCAAGCCACAGCGGAATGGCGAAAAGCCACGCAACTACTGATTGACAAGGCCCCTCCTTGAGGGTGCATGCCTCGGCAGTTATTCCAAGAGGACTTCCACCCAGTTCACATTGGTGATTTGGTTCGCCTGAGCGAGGAGAGCCAAGTTGCTTTGCAACTTCATGGACTTCTTGCTTAAACGGACGCTCGCCAAAGCCACGTCCAAGTCTTCCACGGTGGAGCGAGCCGCTTCGTACCCGTCTCCGGAGGCTTGAGCCTGCTCCAATTGCTTTTCCACACGAGCGAGGTTCGCCCCGACTTGGGCGCGGGCGTCGGCCACGCCTTCGACGGCAGTCTTCAATTCCTTGATGGCGGCACGGGCGTCGTCCATCGTGAGCACGTTTAGAAGCGAACTGTCCAGAAACTTGTCGAAATTGACGTTGGTCAAGGTGAAGGTCTCCCCACCGCCTCCCGCGTGCACTTTCAGACCGCCTTCGTCGGTCTCCATAAGGTAGCCCCGTACCCCATAGGTGGAGTTGCGTGGGGTGGTGCTTCGCAAGTCGTTCCAACCACCGACGCCTTCATCGCCGGGTTCCGTCCCGAACCATCCGGGACGCTGACTGATTTGAAGGAAGTGCTCGCCGCCCGCGT
Source organism: uncultured Opitutia bacterium (assembly GCA_964012695.1). Taxonomy (GTDB): domain Bacteria; phylum Verrucomicrobiota; class Verrucomicrobiia; order Opitutales; family Seribacteraceae; genus CAXGVD01. The sequence continues at coordinate 700 of CAXGVD010000121.1, read as the reverse complement.
TGTTGGGTTCCTGCCGTTTTTTGGGATCTCTGACACGTGCCACGCCGTCCGCGTCAACGGATGCATTCGGAGCCCAGTTGACGAAGGCGTCGTTGACGGGAGTTCCGTTCGAGGCACCGTCCCAGAAGAGACGCCCCATGCCGCCATCCTCCTCGCCCTCGGGTCCTTCGGTCCAGCGCCATTTGCCTTCTTCGGCCGGATTGATGGCGGCGGCGTTGTCGGGGTCCGTCGGATCCACAGCATCCCGCCCGCCGAGCCAGACGTTGATTTTGTTGGCGGAGGAGCCGAGCTGGAGGTTGATTTCGTATTGCTCCTTTTCGGAGGTGATGGTGGCAAGGTAGTGGGTGTTTTCCGCGTCCGCCGCGTCGAGGGCGTCCACCTCGGCCTTGGCGGCGTCCCAGTTCGTCCAAGTCCCTTTGTCTACGAGTTGATATTGCTTGCCGCGAAATAGGCGTTGCTCGTTGAAAGTTTCCAAGCTCATGCGCACAATAGAGTCACGGAGTTCCTGAAACTCCTTGTCGTACAGAGCCCGTTCGGCGTCCGTCTTGGTGACGTCCGTGGCCATGACGGCCAATTCCTCCATTCGAGAGTAGGCAGCAGCGACGCCGCCCAACACCCCGTCCTGCGTTTGAACATAGGACCTGGCGTTTTGAAGGTTCGCCAAAGCCGCCCTCAGACGCTTGCTTGCGCTCGCGTGCTT